>JAGPDF010000077.1:0-14081 GCA_018057705.1 Thermoanaerobaculia bacterium
ATCGACAACCCGATCGTGCAATCGCCGCGCGGGCTCGGCGAGATCTTCACCACCGACCTCGACGCCAACGCCCGCACCAGCGAGGCGCCGGCGACGAACTACCTGCGGCCGCTCTTCATCGCCGGCGCTTCGGTCCTCCACCGCCTCTTCCTCGACGCACCGCTCGGCTGGCACGCGACGGCGATCGTCCTGCACGGCTTGCTCGCCGGCCTGGCGTTCCTTCTGCTGCGGCGCGAGGGAATGGGCGCCGCGACGGCGCTCGCGGCGGCGCTGCTCTTCGCGCTGCATCCCTCGCACGTGCAGTCCACTGCCTGGGTTTCCGGCCTGCAGGACCTGCTTTTCGGCGTGACGGCGCTGGTCGCCTTTCTCGCCTATCGCCGATCGCTGCGCTGGCCGAAGGCGAGCTGGGCGCCGCTGGCTCTTCTCGGTGGCGCCTTCGCTCTTGCGCTCCTGGCGAAAGAGCCGGCGGTAGGACTGCTCCTCTTCGTCGGCGCCGAGGCCCTGGGCTGGATCCCGGCGGCAGCAGACGATTCATCGACGCGACGACCGCGCGCCGAGCTCCTGACGCTGCTGGCCGTGGCGGGTGTCTATCTTGCCTACCGCTGGTCGGTGCTGGGGGGCCTCGCGCATCCGTTTCCGACCGCGCCGGCGATGCCGGAGGCCCTGGCCAGCATCCCGGTCGCACTCCTCGCCTACGCCCGAGACCTCGTCTGGCCGGTCGGGCTCTTTCTCCTTCATCCGGCGCGGCCGGTAGCGGCGGCGCTCAGCGCCCCGAGTCTCGGCGCCGCGAGTGGGCTCCTCGTGCTGCTGGCCGCGGCCTACGGCGTGCGCCGTCGCTGGCCTGCCCTCGCCCGGCCGCTCGCCTGGATGGCGGCCTGGCTCGCTCCCGTGTTGGCGCTCTGGGCGGTCAATCCGGAGTGGATGGTGATGGACCGCTATCTCCTGTTGCCGAGCCTCGGGCTCGCTTGGGCGCTGGCGCTCCTGCTGCCACTCGAAGCGGCTGCATGGCGTTGGCGAGCACTGCTATGGATGGCGTTGGCGGTGACTCTCGCCGGACTCTCGCTCGCGGCGATGCGGCCGTTCGCCAGCGAGGAGCGCTTCTGGTCCGCTGCGATCCGCGCCGATCCCGCGAGCTCCACGGCCTGGGTCGAATGGGCGCGCCTGCGCGCCGACGCGGGGGAGCTCGCGGCAGCGGCCGAAGCGCTGCAGCGGTCGGTCGAGCTCGATCCGCGCGCCCAGCTGCCGCGGCTGCGCCAGGCGTTGCTCGCGGTTCGCCGCAACGACCTTTCGACGGCGCGCGCGATCCTCAGCGGACTCGTCGAGCGCAACCCGGGGTACCTGCCCGGCTGGCGGAATCTCGTCGTCGTGCAGGCTCGTGGCGGCGATCTCGCCGGCGCCGACGCGACGTTGGCGCAGGCTCTGGTGCGATTTCCGGAGGATCCGCTGCTGTGGACGCAACGGGCAATTCTGCTGCGCCAGCAGGGCCGCCGCGAGGAGGCGCTGGCTGCCATTCACCGTGCCGCCGCGCTCGCGCCACAGGATGCCGCGATGGCGGTGCGCGAGGCCTCCCTGCTGGCCGAGCTCGGCCGGACGGCCGAGGCCGCCGCGGCCGCGCGGCGCGGCCTCTCGCTCGTCTCCTCGCCGGAGATCAGGGCCGAGCTGGAGAAACTGGCGCGGTGAGCGGACGGCTCGACGGCGCGGCGGAGTCGAGCCCGGCGAGCGCCAGGCGCGCTCCCTCGTGGCCCGGCTCAACCGCGAGAACCTGCCGCAGCTTCGTCCGCGCCCGTGCCGTCTCGCCGGCCCGCAGCCAGGCGAGCGCCGCAGCGTAGGTCGCACGCGTCGGGTCCGGAGAGTGCGTCGCGGCGCGCTCGAGAATCGCTGCGACCCACTCTCTCGGCGGGGCTTCCGCCGGCCACGGTGCCTCGAGGATGACGACGATCGCCCGCCAGGGACGCGGATAGGAGGGCACCCTTTCGAGCGCTCTCACGAGATGGAGGAGCGCCGGCCCCGACTCGCCGCGCGCCAGGAGGATCTGGCCGAGGTTGTTGTCGGCCAGGCAGCTGCCCGAGTGCGCGAGCACGTGCCGCCAGAGGCTCTCGTCGTCGCGCCAGACTTTCGCCTGACGGTGTGTCGCCGCGGCAGCCAGAGCGAGGAGCGCAAGCAGCGAGATCGCGGCGACGATCCGCGCCGGCAAACGAGCGGCGCCCTGCAGCCATCGAGCCGTGACGCAGGCGACGAAGAGCAGCAAAGGGATGGTGGCGAGGTAGGCGTAGCGATCGGCGACCAGTTGGATCCCCGACTGGGCGAGGCCTGCGACCGGCAGCACGAGCAGGAGGTAGGCACCGGCGGCCGTGGTGAGCGCCGGCAGGCGGCGGCGCAGCAGGGCCAGTGCGACGATCGCTGCGACGGCAGCGAGGGCCGGCAAGAGATAGCGCGCGGCGAACGGATCGAACGGAGAGGGCCGTTCGTAGAGCGGCAGCCAGGAGGGGCGGAAGACCAGGGCCGCAGGGTAGAAGGCGAAGCCGTAGCCCGCCTGCACCAGGCGGTCGAGCAGGCCGTGCTCGCTTGCCGAGGTGAGCGCGCCCGAGCTCGCCTGGGCCCACAACGCCGCCGCCGCCGACGTGGCGGCGACCGCGAACGACAGGCTCTTCTCGGCGACGAGCTGCCGCCAAGGACGACCCGCGCCGGGCGTCCGGGCGGCCCGGCCGAGCGGCCAGACGTCGAGCGCCAGCAGCACGAACGGCAGACTCATCTGCGCGCGCGCCAGCGCCGCGAGGGCGTGCAGCAGCGCCACGAGGCCGCGAAAGCGCGAAGGCGCGGCGTCCGGCGGGCTGGTGGTGAGGTGCAGCAGCACGGCGGCGAGCACCAGCACCGTGGACAGCGCGTCGCGGCGCTCGGTCGCCCAGGCCACGGTTTCGACATGAATCGGATGGAGAGCGAAGAGCCCGGCACTCAAGAGGCTCGCGATCGCGCACCGAACGGAGCGGTCGCGCGCCTCGAGCGGGTCGAGACTCCGGCGCGCGAACCACCCGGCGAGGGCACCGACCAGTACGCTCGCCAGCAGGTGGAGAACGAGATTGGTGGCGTGCACGCCACGCGGCGTCGCCCCGGAGAGGAGGGCGTCCAGCTGGTACGACATCCAGGTGAGCGGCTGGTAGTGCCCGAAGAACGGCGTCGTGAAAGCCCAGGCGACACCAGCGAGGCCGCGATCCCAGTGACTGCGCGCCGCAATCAGGTTGGCGCCGTCGTCCCAGACGAAGCCGTTGTCGAGCACCGGCAGGTACGCCCAGAGGGTAGCGGCGGCGAGGAGCGCGGCGGCCGCGAGGAACACGAGTCTGCCGGCGCGCGGCGCGCGGACCGGGGGCGGCGAAGCGGTCAGGGAGTCGTCCACTCTGCGACCTCCGCATCGCTCAGCCGGAAGAGAAAGAGCGAGGTGCCGATGCGTTCGTCGGGGGGCCGCAGCGCCAGGCGCGAAAGCAGCCGCAGTCGCCGCAGCGCCTCGAAGTCGTCGATCGCGTCGGCCTTCACCTCCGTGGAGACGCGAGCCGTAGCGGCTGCCTGCTCGAAGCGCGCGATCAGACGCGGGTCCCGCCAGCTCTCGGCGCGCGCCAGCGGCCGCGTGAGCCCGAGCAGATCGCTGGCGCTGACCACGTAGAGCCCGCCGGCGATCGCCGCCGGGTGCGGAGCGTGGCTCCCTTCGCCCCAGAGCCAGCGCACCTGCATGCCGCGCGGCAGGGGTGGATGTCCGGCCTGCAGGAGCCAGACCGGCAGGTCGTCGGGTTCCCTCGCGAGGCGTGTGCGCAGGCGCAGCAGGTCCTGCCCCCAGTCGAGGTTGCTGTCGAGGAGATAGCGGTGCCCCTGGCGCCAGCCGCCGGCCGCTTCGTTGAAATAGCCGATCCAGTGGGGTGCCGCGAGAAGCGTGCCGGCGACGAGCCAGGCGAGCGCCAGGCCGACAGCGACACTCAGCGGGCGCCGCCAGCGCAGCGGAGCACGAGCAGCGGCGAGCCCGCCCGCGGCGATCGCCAGCACCGCGGTGACCGGGAGCAGGTGGCGGTAGCCCAGATTCAGTCCGCTGCGCAGCAGAGTGAAGCCATAGACTGCGGCGAAGACGCCGAGGCCGACGGCGAGCGGATTCGGGCCTTGGGTCCCAGGTCGCCAGCGGAGCGCGAGTGCCCCCAGCCCGCCCACGAACAGGAGGAGCGCCGGCAAGGGAGTCTTGATGGCGAGCGCCCAGGGAAAATAGGACAGGAAACCGCGGTTCGAGTACTCGCCGCGCAGGTAGGCGGCGCGCCCCAGGGCCTTCTTCTGAACGAAGGCGATGCCGAAGAGATAAGGCTCCGGCAGCAGGCGATGGGCATGGGCGAAGCGCAGGAGCGCCGCGCTCTGGCCGGGGCGATCCGAGCCGGTCGACGGATCGTGCAGCACGACCTCCCAGCTCTCGGCGGGTGTCCGCGGTGGCGGCTGGCCGTAGTCGCCCGGCACCATCATGGGAAAATCCGCCTCTCCAGCAGCCGTCGCCCGAAAGCGAAGACCGTAGGCCACCCAGATGGCGAGCAGCGAAACCAGCGCGAGCGCTCCGGCGGCGATGGCCAGTGTGCGGAAGGTGGCCCAGCGCCCACGGCCCGGGCGCGCGACGAGCACCATGGCGACCAGCGCCGGGACGAGCGTCGGCCAGGAGAACTTGACCAGCGCGGAGGCGGAGAAACCGGCGGCCAGAAGGGCCAAGCGCGGCAGCGTGGGCCGGCTCAACCAGCGTTGGGCGGCGAGCAGGGTGAGGAGGGCGGCGAGGGCAAAGGGCACGTCCGCCGTTGCCAGATGACCGTGCGCCAGCCAGTTCGGATCGAACGCCACCACCGTCATCGCGAGCAGCGCCCCGGCGCCGCCGAAGAGCTCGCGCGTCGCCGCGCCGACGGTGAGAACCAGGGCGAGGAACAGGACGATCGCGACCGCTCGGCTGGAGCGGATCAGGCGCTGGCCGTCGTTCCAGGTTTCGTAGAACTCTCTGCCAATCGTCAGGAAGTCGCCGCTCTGCCAGGCCGGCGTCTCCGCTACTGGCCAGTGCACTTGCTGAAAGATCAGTGGCAGGGCGAGGAGCCAGCGCGCGAGCGGCGGGTGGTCGGGGCTGAGGCGGAAGTCGCCGGTGACCAGGGTCGAGTAGCCGGCGACGAGATGACTCGGTTCGTCCACCGTCACGCTGTCGGTCGTCGCAGCGCTCCACGCCAGTCCCGCCGCGCAGGCCAGGAGCAGGGCGGCGAGCCAGGGGGCGAGACGCTCGAGCATGAACGAATAGACTATCTTCGCTTGCACCTCGAATGACGACTCCGCCCCCCACCTCCGCGCCTCGCGTCGGCCGTCGCGCTGCTCTCGTGCGCGGAGCGATCCTCCTCTTTCTGGTCGCGCTGATGCTCGAGGGGGTGGCACGCTGGGTGGTGCATTCGGAGAGCGTCCTGGCGCGGATCTCCTCGCCCTTCGACGAGGCCTCCTGGCGTCTGCGGTGGGTGAATCGCCATCGCGGCGGCGAAACGCCCTATGCCTTCTCCTTCGACGTGCATCACCCGATCCGCGGCTGGGCGGTGGGCCCGAACGTCCGGAACCTCGAGGTTTTCGGCGGCAAGCGGCTGAATACCGACGCGCACGGTCTGCGCGGTGCCCGGGAAGTGCCGTTCGAGAAGACGCCCGGGACGACCCGCATCGCGATCTTCGGCGACTCCTTCACCTTCGGCGAAGAGGTGAGCGACGGCGAGACTTTCGCCCACCAGCTCGAGCTGCTGGTCCCGGGGATCGAGGTGCTGAACTTCGGCGTCCACGGCTACGGCCACGATCAGGAGCTGCTCTACCTGCGCGAAGCGCTGCCGCTCTACCGGCCGGACGTCGTCCTGGTCGGCCACGTCACCGACGACTCGATGCGCAATATGCTCGCCTTCCGCAGCTTCGCCAAGCCCTGGTTCAGAATCGCGGGCGACCGGTTGGAGCTTCACGGCACGCCCGTGCCGCCGCCGGCGGAGTTTCTCGCCGCCCACGTCTGGGGCTCGCGTTTTCTGGACCTCCTGAGGATGGCGCGCGAGCGGCTCCTCTGGCGCTGGGGAGATCGCATCGGCGAGACCGACCGGCTGACCGACGCGATCCTCTCCGCGATCTTCCGCGAAGCGCGGGCCGCCGGCGCGCGTCCGGGGATCGTGCTGCTGCCGGTGTGGGGAGAGTTGGGCGTCGCGGATCCGGCGCCCCTGCCGGGAGAGCAGTTCGTGGCGGCGGTCGCGGAGCGGGAGAGGGTCCCTTGCCTCGCCCTGCGCCCGCTCTTCGTCGAGCGCGCGCGACTCGGAGCCGAGTTCGAGCGCCGCGAGCATTGGCGGCCGCTCGAGCACCGGCTCGCCGCCGGCGGCATCGCCGACTTCCTGCGCCGGGAGGGCTTCCTGCCGTGAGTCGCAGCGCCGCGGCACTCATCGCCGCCGCCTTGCTCGCGGCGCTGGTGCTCTTCGCCTTCCTGCCGACGCTCGGTCAAGGTTGGGCGCCGATCGACGACGGCCTCAATTTCACCCGCAACGAGCACTATCGCGGCCTGGGTTGGGAGAACCTGCGCTGGATGTGGACCACCCGGCTCGCCGGCCACTACATCCCGTTGTCCTGGATGACTCTGGGAGCCGACTTCCTCGTTTATGGGATGAACCCGGCCGGCTACCATCGCACCAATCTCCTGCTCCACCTGGCGAACGCCCTGTTGCTCTTCGGCCTCGCGCTGCAGCTCTCTCGCCGGCCCGATGTCGGCGGCCCGGCGCCGACCGAGGGGCGGCCCTACGCGGTGTGGGCTGCGCTCGCGGCTTTCGCCGCCGCGGCCTTCTTCGCCCTCCATCCGCTGCGCGTCGAGTCGGTCGCCTGGATCACCGAGCGCCGCGACCTGCTCTGCGGCCTGTTCTGTCTGCTCACCGTGCAGGCCTATCTCCGCTACGTCGAGCGCACGGGCGGGCGGCGGTGGGCCGCCTACGTGCTCGCGCTCGCCGCTTTCGCTGCCGCGCTGCTCTCCAAAGGTCTCGCGGTGGTCCTGCCGGGGGCGCTCCTCGCGCTCGATCTCGGGCCGCTGCGACGCCTCGATCCCGATCCGCGCCGCTGGCGACTTGATGCCTGGCGTCCGCTGCTGCTCGAAAAGGTGCCCTTCCTTTTCCTGTCGGCGCTCGTCGCTGCGGTCACCCTTTGGGCGATCGCGCCCGTCATGTCGGAGTCGAAGGTCGCGGGCCCCGAGCACCGGCTCCTGGCGGCCGGTTTCGGTCTCTCCTTCTATCTCGAGAAGACCTTCGCGCCGCTGGCCATACCGTTCCAGATTCCGACCACCGACCTGCTGACCTTCGCAGCGAATCCCGCTGTCGCGGCGCGGGGAGCGGGCTTCCTCGCCCTGCTAGGGCTGGCGGTCTGTGCTTGGTGGCGTTGGCGCCGGCCGCACGTCGCGTTGTCCCTGGCGGTCTTCACGCTCTTCGTCTTGCCGGTGAGCGGGCTCTTCCAGGCCGGGCCGCAGCTCGCAGCGCATCGCTACACCTACCTCGCCGGTCTGTCGCTCGCGCTGCTGGTCGGCGGCCTCGTGCTGCGCGGCAGCCGGTTGCGGTCGCTGTCAGCGCAGGTGGCGGTGGCGCTCGTCGTCGTGGCGGTAGCCGGTTCGCTGACGAAGGCCACGCGCTCTCAGGTGGCTCTCTGGCGGGACGAGGTGACCTTCTGCCGCGCCGCCGTCGAGGCCGCGCCGCGAGCCTGGGCGCCGGTCGGCGCTCTGTCTCGGGCCCTCCTCCTGCGCGGGGAGGACGCGGAGGCGCTTGCCGTGCTGCGCGCCGGGCGGCAGCGGTTGCCGGGCGCGATGCTGCTGCCGTACCTCGAGGCGATGGTCCTGGCGACGAGCGGGTCGCGCGACGTGCGCGACGGCGCGCAGGCGCTCGCGCTCGCTGAGCGGATCGCGCGCGCCACGAGCTTTCAGGATCCCGCCGCGCTGCTGGCGTTCGCCTCCGCCGCGGCGGAGACTGGAGATGATTCGGCAGCGCGGCGCCTCCTCGAATCGGCCGTGGTCCTCGCCCGGGAGGGCCGCAAGCCCGAGCTGCTGCCGGCCCTGGAGGAGGCGAAGCGACAGCTCGCGAGCCAGGCGCATGTGCGGTTCTCGGCCGCAGACTGGGGCCGCTATCGTCTTTGAGCGCAACATGGCCCACGGACCCCGTGGCCGACTCCTCGCCCCGCTATAATCGCCGCGCTTCTTTTCATGGAGTCCCTGAATGAAACGTAATGCCTCTCTGGTCGGTCTGCTGTCGGCGACCCTCGCCCTGCCGGTGGGTTGCAGCAAGGCTCCCGAATCCCAGCCCGCTCGAGAGCTCGATCCGGCGGCGGTCGTCGCCCGCTTCTCGGGAGGGGAGATCCTCAGATCGGAGATTCAGGCGGCGCTGGCGAACCGGCTGGCGTCGGTGCCGAAACCGGTGGCCGCAGAGACCCGCCAGCTCATGGTGAGGAAGGTCGTCGAACGGCGGGTGCGGCTCGCGATGCTCGTCGCCGAAGCGAAGGCCAAGGGCTACGAATCGCGGCCGGAAGTGCAGTACCAGGCGGCTGCGGACGGCGAGAGGATCCTCGCCACCGATTTCGTGGCGACCGCGGTCGCCGACGTGCATGCCGCCGACAGCCTCGTCGCTGCGGCGGTCGAGAGCCGGCTGCAGAGCGTCCATCCCGAGGAGGCGAGGAAGTTCAGTCACATCTTTCTTCGTGCCGCGGAATCCGACGCGGCAGCGCGGTCGGCAGCCGAAGCGAAGATGCAGGGCATTCTTGCGGAGCTCAAGAGCGGCAAGGGCTTCAATGAGCTGGCAGAGCTCCATTCGGATTCGGTGGACGCCCGGGCTGGCGGCCGCATCGAGTGGACGATGCGCAAGAGCCTGCAGCGCGCCGCGGGGGACGCGATCTTTGCCCTGCAGGAGGGCGGACTCTCGCCGGTCGTCGCTGCGAAGGATGGCTTGCATCTGTTTCGCCTCGACGGCATCCGTTCGGGCAGCCCGCTCGACGTCGAAGGGATCCGCCGCGCCGTGCGCAACGAGCTCGACGGCGAAGCGCGCACCCTTGCCGAGCGCGCCCTGCGCCAGCAGGAGCTCGACGCGGCCGGTGTCGAGCTCGCGGCGCCCCGCACCCTGATGGCAGCGGGAGGCCCGGGCGAGCGCTGGGTGGCGCGTTGGAAGGGTGGCGAAGTGAGCGCGGAGGAGTTTCGCGCCTTGCGGCCTCTGTCCGTCGTCCACCCGGAGCGCGCCAGCGCTTTCCTGCGCGAGTTGGTGGAGAACCGCCTTCTCGCGGCACGTCGCCGCGCGCAGGGGCTCACCCCGGCGCTCGAGGGCGAGATCTCCGCAGCAACCCGGCAGGCCCTGGTCGATACCTATCGCGCCGCGTTGATCGCGGAGATTCCGGTCGAGCCCACCGAAGAGGAGGTCGCCCGCTACTACCGCGAGAACGGCGAGAGCACCCTCTTCCTCCGCGACTACCGCCTGGATGTGCTGTTCTTTCCACAGTCCGGCGAAAGCGTCGCCCAGGTCTATGCGGCGGGCGAGAAGGTCGTGGCCGAACTGCGGGCGGGAAGGCCCTTCGATCAGTTGCTCGACCCACCGGTGCAGTCCGATGCGCGAATCTGCCGGGATGCTCACGGTTTCGACCTCCAGCAGGTGGGCCAGCAGTCGATCCGGATGCGCAAGGCCGTCCTGAATCTGGCCGCTGGAGAGGTGACTCCGGCCCTCTATCTCGACGGGCCGCTCGTCGCGCTGGGCTCGACCGACTGCCGGCTCGAGGGACGTGGCGTCGCCTTCGTTCGCCTGCGCGAGATCCGCACGTTGCCGCTGGAGAGCGCCCGGCCGGCGATTCAGACGGCGCTCCGGAATGAGAAAGAAGCGGCCGGGATCGAGGCCATCCAGGCTCGCCTGGTCGCCGAATCGGGTCTGGCGATCCTCCTCCCCGAGGGTTGAGCGGGCGCGCACGGCGATGATCGCTCTGCCGCCGCTCGCGGTCGCAGCTCTCTCGACGACTGCACTCGTTCTGCTGCTCGCGCACCGCCGCGCGAACCTGGGTGGTGCAGCCACGGCGACGTTCGTGCTCGCTGCCGTGGCCTACGGCTGGCTGCGCTCGACCGCCATCGGCCTGTTGAGCGCGGCGGCGCACACAGACACCCCCTATCGCATCGTGACGCCGCTGGTCGCCGCCGGTGGCGTGCCGCTGCAGGAGCTCGTCGGCTGGGTCTCTGCCGTCGCGCTGGCGGGCTATGTCGCCGACCGGCTCCTGCGCCGTCTCGGCCGTGCGGCGGACGCCTGGGGCACCGCTCTCGTCGCCGGGTTCGCGATGGCGGCGATCTGCCTCGCGGTCGAGTCGGCGGCGGTGACGGCGGGCTGGTGGTCGTGGAGCCTCGGCCACCCGGCCACCGGGCTGTTGTGTTTCCCGGCGATCGCGCTGCTCGATTGGGGCTTCGTCGCCTTCGACATCCTGCTGCCGTTCGAGCTCTGGCGTCGCCGCGCGCCACTGGGCGAACGCGTCGCCGGCCTCTTGTTCTTTCCGCTCCATCTGGCGGGCCACGCCCTGACGGCGCCGGTCACGACGGCGCTGCCGCTCGCCGGTTTCGATCTGGTCCATGTCGGGCTGATCGCTGCGGTCGCAGCTCTCGCCTTCGCACCCGGCAGCCGGAGCGCGGACAGCCCGTGGCCGGCTTCGGCCGGAGAGCGCTGGCGGCCAGCGGTGCTCGTCGGCGGCGGCCTGATCGTACTGACGACGGCGACCCAGCTCGGAATGCTGCGCGAGTGGCGCCAGTTGTGGACCGGCCTGCCGCTCGCCGCGGCGATCCTCGGCGCGGTGACCGCGAAGATTCCGGCCGCGGTCGGCCGCGCCGAGACGCGGCGCTATCTGCCTGCGGCCTGGATCTTCCTGGCGCTCTTTGCCGGCGGCCTGTTCCTGCGCCTGCCGGAGGCGCTCCGCGCGCGCGACTTCGAGCAGCTCGTCGGCCTCGGCGTCAGGGCGCTCGCGGCGGGTGACCTGGCGGCGGCGCGAGAACAGCTCTCCGCCGCGCTCGCCCGCCGCCCCGGGCATGCGGACGTCCGCTGGCTGCTCGGGTGGGCGGAGCTCCAGGCCGGCGACCGCGCCGCGGCGCGCGAGCACCTCGAAGTTGCCGTCGCTGCCCGCCCGGCGTCCGTCGAAGCGACGCGCTATCTCGCGCTGCTCGATCTGCTGGAAGAGCGGAGCGGAGACGCGGCAACTTCCCTCGCGCAGCGCCGCAAGCGGTACCCGGAAACTGCGGACCTCGCCTATCTCGTTTGGGTGGCGACCGTAGCGCAGCAGGACCGCCAAGGTACGCCGGCGCCGATCGTCGCCACGGCCGGTACGGGCGAGCTCCGGGAGATCTTCGCGTTGGCGCGTGCATTGGGTGATCGGCCCACGATGCAGGCCTGCTACGAGCGCGAACGCGCCGGCGCCGAAGCAAAGAGCCCATGAGCTCAGGGGGCGGAGGGCAACGCCTCGGCCATCGCTCGCGCCGTGGCGATCAGATCTTCGGGATGCCCCTCATCGGCAAGGATGCGGTCGAGCTCCGCTTCTGCCTCGCGCGATCGTCGCTCAGCGGCAAGGTAGCGCGCCAGGGAGAGTCGCAGCCAGCCGGCGTTGGGAGACGCTCCGAGGCCTCGTTGCCACTCCGCCTCCGCCTCCGCCCGCTTGCCGCTTTGAGCCAGGGCTTCGGCGAACAGGCGACTCGCGCTGGCCGAGTGCGGTGCCATTCGGGCGAGTCTCTGCGAACGTTCGAGCGCTGATCCGAGATCGCCGCGCTCGCGCGCCAGCACGACGAGTTGGGCGAGAGCCGTCAACGAGCTCGGGTCGAGCTCGAGGAGGCGGGCAAAGTACCGCTCTGCGTCTCCGCTCCGACCCTGCAGGCGGGCGATACGCCCCAAGCCCTCGAACGCAGCGATCGGTGGCCTGTCGACGGTCGTGTAGGCCAGGAAGGCGGCGTTCGCCTCGTCGAGCCGGTGCGCGGCGAGAAGTTGATTGGCGCGGTCGAGCCCAGACAGAAAGCCGATGGCGTCGCGCGGATTGGCGCCGCGGGTCTTCGCGGAGATCGGCCCGCTGATGTAGCCGAGGGCCGCGATGCGCGCCTGTTCTTCGGCGCCGGCTTCGGTTGCAGCCAGCTTCTCGGACTGCTTTCTCGTCAGGGTCGCGATCCGGCGCGCTTCACGCTCGAGCGGCGCGGCCGCCGCACGGTCTCGTTCCAGTCGATCGAGCGTCTCCCGCGGGTCGTCGGCGATGCGGAAGAGCTCGGCGCGCGGTGCGAGGATGAACTTCCAGGCGCCTTCGCGAACAGCGGCGAGCGCTGCCCAACCCAAGCGACGTCGCGGCATCTCCGAGACCGCTCCGAGCTTCCTTGCGGGCACCGCTGTGGGACCGAACAGGTCGACTCCGTCGACGGGCTCGCCTGGGGGCAGACCGGCGAGGGCGAGCACCGTCGGCGCGACGTCTGCGAGAGTCACCGCGTCGGGCCGTGCGGCGCCCGCAGGCAGTTGGGACGGTAGCCGGAAGATGAGCGGAATCTGCAGGGTGGCGTCGTAGAGGAGCATCCCATGGGTCAGCTCGCCGTGCTCGCCCAGGCTCTCACCGTGGTCGGAAAGCAGCACGATCAGCGTCCTGGCGCCTTCCGGCGAGCTCTCGAGAGCCGTCAGGAGACGAGCCAATTGCATGTCGACGAAGGCGATCTCGCCGTCGTAGGGACGGTCTGCGTAGAGTTTGCGGAAGGCACTCGGCGGCTCGTAGGGCGAGTGCGGGTCGTAGAGATGCAGCCAGAGAAAGAACGGCTGACTGCGCGGCCGTCTCAGCCAGTGGAGCGCCCGGCTGACGCGCTCGTCCGCTGGCGCGGTCGAGTGAAAGAGCTGATCGAGCTCCGCGTCGGACCCAGGACCGTCGTCGTAGTGGCGGAAGCCGCGGTCGAGGCCGAAGGCTCGATTGAGAACGAACGCGGCGACGAAGGCCGCGGTGTCGTAGCCCGCCTGTGAAAACCGCTCTGCGAGCGTCGCCGCCGGGCTCTCGCGCAGCGTCATTCCGTTGTCCACTACGCCGTGGTTCCAGGGCTCGACGCCGGTGTGGATCGTCCAGTGGGCAGGCAGGGTCAGCGGAACCGGCGAAAAGGCGTTCTCGAACCGGACACCCTCGGCGGCCAGCCGGTCGATCGCCGGTGTCTCGACGGCTTCAGCGCCGTAGCAGCCGAGACGGTCGGCGCGCAGCGTGTCGATCGAAATGAGCAGGACGTTCACCGGAGCGGGAGCGCTCGGTGGTTCGGAGGAGCAGCCGGCGACAAGTGTGGCGCCGAGCGCAGCGGCGAGCGCGAAGCGCCCTCCGGAGATGCCGCGGCAAGGGAAAGGGCCCCTGGCACGCGGTGCCAGAGGCCCTTCTTGAACCATCCGCTCGGAGCGCCAGAAACGGCGCAGCGGGCTCAATTGACGTCGAAGCTCATGAGCTCGACCGGCAACGGCGGGGCGCCGTCGAGGGTGAGCGACCAGGCGTTGAGCGTGCCGGTGCAGATCGAGGAGTCGTCGGCGACGTTGAGCGTCCAGACGCCGCCCGAAAGGGTCGTGTCGAAGGCGTTCATGGAGCCGGAGGCGGGCACGGGCGCCGCGCCCGTGGTCGGCTGAAACGAGCCCGTGTACGGAGCACCGGCGAAGGTGCAGGTCGCGAGGCCCGCTGCGTCGTTGTCGATGACCGTATTGGTGAGGTTGTCACCGCTGCCGCCGCAGTTCGACCAAAGGAGCTGCCCTGCGACGGTCGGGCTGGAGAGCGTGAGAGCGATGTCCGAATCCCAGGTGTGAGTGATGTTGACCGTCAGGTTGGCGTCGGTGATCGTGCCGTTGACGCTGAAGTTCAGGGTGCTGTTGGCGTTGCCGTTGTCCGGAATGGCGAGCGGCACGTTGGTGCTGGACTCGGTGACGGCGGCGAAGAGCTGGGCGGCGCCGAAGGCGACGACCACGAGGGCGAGGACGGCGATGAACAGATTGCGGGTCTTCATGAGGTCAAGGCTCCAGAGATTGCTTTCCTGCGTTGAAAGTATCGTGAACCGACGCGGCGCACGACGGAGA
>JAGPDF010000077.1:14181-22345 GCA_018057705.1 Thermoanaerobaculia bacterium
CGGACGCTGCCGAAAGGCCCAGGGCCTCGGCGAAAGAGGGTGTCGCTTCGCGGGCGAGGAGCTCGGCGGGCAACTCCCCGGCACGTTCGGCCGGGATCAGCTCGAAGGTCCGAAGCGTCGGCGCCGCCTCGTCGAGAGGCTCGAACGAGGCCCTCGCCGGCGCGCTCGCGGACGCAAGCAGGAGGCCGAGCGCAACGCTCAGCCCCGCTTTCGACATTGGGGAGTACCGCTTCATAAGACTGGCCCTGAAGTCTATACCCGGAAGGGACCCGGGAGCCAGCCTCGGGGGAGGGCTACTCGTAGCGCAGGGCGTCGATCGGATCGAGCTTGGCGGCGCGGTAGGCGGGGAAGATGCCGAAGACCAGGCCGACGGTCATCGAGACCCCCAGGCCGACGGCGATCGACCAGAACGGGGCGGCGGCGGCGAGCGGCGAGAAGGTCCGCACGACCAGGGCGATGCCGAGCCCGACGCCGACGCCGATCACTCCGCCCACCGCCGAGAGCGTCACCGCTTCGATCAGGAACTGGGTGAGGATGTCCTGGCGGACGGCGCCCAGAGCCTTGCGGAGGCCGATCTCCTTGGTGCGCTCCGTGACCGATACGAGCATGATGTTCATCACCCCGACGCCGCCGACGAGCAGCGAGATCGAGGCGATGAGGAGCATGGTCAGCGCAACGCCGCCGGTGACCGCCTGGAAGTTCCCGATCAGCTTGTCGGGAGTCATGATGCCGAAGTCGTTCGGCTTGTTGAACGGCACGCCGCGGCGCAGGCGCAGGACGTTGGTGCCCTCCTCGACGATCTGGGCCGTCAGCAGGGGATCCTTCGGCACGGTCGCGATGTTGACGCCGTTGCCTTCCTTCTCGACCCAGGGGAAGGCCTGGTCGAAGGTCGTGATCGGCAGGTAGACGTGCGCATCCGTGGACTCGAACATCGTCGCGCCCTGCTCTTCCATCACGCCGATGACCTCGTAGCGCCGGCCGCCGAACTGCACCCACTTGCCGATCGGGTCGACGAACGGGAAGATCGCGTCGGCGATGTCGAAGCCGATGACGATCACTTGTGCCGAGCGCCGCACGTCGGTCTCGTTGATGAACCTGCCCTCGCCGGTCTGCTTGGAGTTGGCGTCGAGATAGTCGGGGACCACCCCGACGATGGTGTCGGGATTCGCCTCTTCGCCGTCGAAGTTGACCGTCGGGACCGAGCTGCCGTTGTTCCCCGGGAACCAATAGCGCTCCGGCGACACCGACCGCATCGACGGGCAGAGCTCCTTCATCGCGATGGCGTCCTCGTAGGTCAACGGCTTTCTCTGGCGCATCTCGGGATCACGCTGGTTGCCGGGACCGAACTGCGGGTCGTACTTCTGGAACTGAACGAGCGTCGCACCGAACGACTCGAAGCTCGCCGTGACGCTGTTGTTGAAGCCGGCGATGAGCGACACCATGGCGATCACCGTCGACACACCGATGACGATGCCGAGCACGGTGAGGGCGGCGCGCAGCTTGTGCGCCAGGATCGCGGTCTTGGCGAACAGGACGTTCTCGAGAAAGCCGCGTCGCAACGCGGCGAAGAAGGCCTTACTCATAGCGCAGCGCCTCGATCGGCGTCAGGTTCGCCGCCTTCCGGGCCGGAAAGTAGCCCGCGAAGAATCCGGTCACGACCGAGAGCAGGAGACCGACGGTGACGAGCCCCGGGGTGACCTTGGTAGGCAGAGGGAAAGCGGCCGAGAGCCCCCAGGCGATCAGCATGCCGAGCGCCACGCCGGCGAGCCCGCCGCCCAGCGAAAGCATCACGGCCTCGGCGAGAAATTGGCGGCGGATGTCCTTCTTCTGCGCCCCGAGCGCGCGGCGGATGCCGATCTCGCGGGTGCGCTCGATCACCGAGACCAGCATGATGTTGGCGATGACGATGCCGCCGACCACGAGCGAGATGCCGGAGATGAAGATCACCAGCGCGAAGGCGCCGGCCGAGATCTGCCGCCAGACCGCCTCGACGGCGCCGGCCGAGATCAGGCCGAACGGGTCCTTGCCGCCGAACGGGGTGTGGCGGCGCGCGCGCAGGATGCCGCGCACCTCGTCCTGGGCTTTCTCGAGCCCGGACATGCCCTCCGCCGGGCGGACGAAGAGGGTGAGGCTCCGGCGCGTTCCGAACTGCTTGCGGAACGTGCCCAGCGGCACGAAGACCTGCTTGTCCTGGTTGCGTCCGAGCACCGCTCCCTGCTTGCGCAGCAGGCCGATGACCTTGAACGGCTTGCCTTCGACCCAGACAAGGCGGCCGAGCGGGTCGAGCTGCCCGAAGAGCTCGGTCTTGATGTCGGAGCCGATCACCACCATCGGCGCGGCGTGCTCGACCTCCGAGTCGACGAAGAAGCGTCCGGCCTCGAGGTCCAGATTGCTGAGGACAGCCATGTTGGCCGTGGTTCCGTTGACCTGGACCTCGTCGAGCTTCTCGCCCTCGCGCTTCAGGGTCTGGTTGGAACGCGCCGATATCCCGACAGCGCCGCAGGCGGAGCAGAGCCGCTCGACGGCGCGGGCGTCGTCGACGTTGATCCGCTTGCGCTTCAACGCCTCGAGGAACTCCTCCTGGCTGGTGATGATGCCGAACTGGGTGATCACGAAGACGTCCGGCGAGAGCGAGAAGAGCTGCTCGGTGACGAAGTCGTTCAGGCCCGTGACGATCGACACCACGGCGATGACGGTCATTACCCCGATGATCACGCCGAGGAGCGTCAGAAAGCTGCGCAACTTGTTGGTGCGCAGGGCGGTTACGGCGATTCGAAGGGTCTCCATGGCGCTCGGCGTCGAGGGGAGGGCCGCTCGTCAGTCCTTCTTCTTGCCCGACTTGTCGTCCGACTTCTTGGGCTCTTCGAGCCGTACGCGGTCGCCGTCCTTGATCTCGCGCAGCGCCTTGAAGGGGCCGGTGATGACCTCGTCGCCGTCCTCGAGGCCGCTCTGGATCTCGACCTGGGTCTCGCCGGTTATGCCGGCGGTGACAACGGCGAAAGCGGCGGTCTTCTTCTTGCCGTCGGTCTTGAGGATGTAGACGCCCTCCTCCTCCTCAGGCTTGGCCTCGCCCTCGGTCTCCTTCTCGCGCACCACGAGGGCCTGGATCGGCACCGCCAGCACGCCGGCGGCCGTGCCGGTGAGGATGTCCGCCGAGCAGGAGAATCCGGGTCGCATGGTGGGCGGCAGGTCCTGGAGCTGGATCCGGACCTCGAAGTTGACGGCGGCGTCGGTCGATCCGCCGGCCGAGGCGATCGGGCTCGAGCCGACCTCGGTCACGATGCCCTCGAACTTGCGCTCACCGAAGGCGTCGATCCGGACCTCGGCGGTCTGGCCGACCTTGACGTTCGGAATGTCGGTCTCGTCGACCTCCATCACCGCTTCGACGGTGCCCATGTCGGAGATCGTCATCAGCTTGGTGCCGGGATTGTTCATCGTGCCGATGACCGCGACCTCGCCCTCTTCGACCGGCAGGGCGGTGATCACGCCGTCGATCGGCGACAGCATCTTGGTCTTCGACAGCTCGTCCTGGGCTCCGGCCAGGTTGGCGCGCGACTGCGCGATGCGGCGCTCGACCGCCTTCCAGTTGGCATCGGCGCCCTCGAAGGCGGCGCGGGCGCGGTCGACGTCGGCCTGCGGAATGATCTGGTCGTTGAACGAGCGCTCGGCGCGTTCGAAGTTCTTCTTCGCCTCTTCGGCCTGGGCGCGGGCGGCGTCGCGGTCGAAAAAGAGCGCCTTGAGAGATTCCTCGGCGCCGACGGCGGTCGCGCGGCGCTGGGTGAGGTCGATCTGCAACAGGAAGTCGCCCTTCTTGACCGCATCGCCCTCGCGCACCGCGAGGTTCACGATCTGGCCCATGACGTTGGCGGAAAGGTCGACTTTGCGCTGGGCCTCCGTCTTGCCGGTGGCCGTGACCAGGCTCCGGAGATCGGTCCGTTCGGCCTTCTGGACCGTCACGACCGGGAACTTCTTGTCGGCCCCACTGATCATCTTTGCGGCCACTCCGATCACGATCAGGACAGGAATCCCGATCGCGAGGATCTTCTTCGTCCGAGTCATCTCGCTGCTCCTATTGGAATCAACTGCTTGAATCTTCTACGCGGCAGGGCCGAGAATGTTCCAGCGCCGGGGGAGAAAGATCCCTGACCGGCGGCGCCGGATGAGAGGATATCTCTATGCACGGGGAGCTCTCACTGGTCACCACCATCGCGGTCGCCCTGGGCGCGGCCCTGCTGCTGGGTTTCCTCGCACTGCGCCTGAAGCTGCCGGCCATCGTCGGCTACCTGCTCGCCGGCGTCTTGATCGGGCCGGCCACCCCGGGCTTCGTGGCCGACGTCGACCTCGCCCAGCAACTGTCGGAGATCGGGGTGATGCTCCTCATGTTCGGGGTGGGGCTGCACTTCTCGCTCGACGACTTGAAGGAGGTCCGGGGGATCGCCGTCCCCGGTGCCCTGGCGAAGATCGCCCTCGCGACTTTCCTCGGGATGGGGGCCGCCCACTTCTGGGGTTGGACCCTGGGGGCCGGCCTGGTGTTCGGCCTGGCTCTCTCGGTGGCCAGCACGGTCGTGCTGCTGCGCGCCCTCGAGGATCGCGGACTGGTCGACTCGTTGAACGGACGCATAGCGATCGGATGGCTCCTGGTCGAGGACCTCGTCATGGTCCTGGTCCTCGTGCTACTGCCGGCGCTCGGTGGTTTTCTGGGCGCCCCCGCCGCGAGCGCCGCACCTGCCGCCGCGCCGCTCTTCAGCGCCAGCAGCCTTGGCCTCGCACTTCTCCTGGCGATCGTGCAGCTGGGAATCTTCGTCGGCGTCATGCTGGTGGGCGGAAGGAGGCTCTTTCCCTGGCTCCTCTGGCAGGTGGCCAAGACCGGCTCGCGCGAGCTCTTCACCCTCTGTGTCATGGCGGCGGCGGTGGGCATCGCCTACCTCTCTTCGGCGGTCTTCGGCGTTTCCTTCGCCCTCGGCGCCTTCTTCGGCGGCATGATGCTGCGCGAGTCGGCGCTCGCGCACCGCGCGGCCGAAGAGTCGCTGCCGTTCCGGGACGCCTTCTCGGTTCTCTTCTTCGTCGCCGTCGGCATGCTCATCGACCCCGCGATTCTGATGCGCGAGCCGGCCCGTGTCGCGGTCGTCGTCGCGATCATCATCGTCGGCAAGTTCGCGATCGCCTTTGGATTGGTGCTGCTCTTCCGCTATCCGCTGAACACCGCATTGACGATCGCGGCGACCGGAGCGCAGATCGGCGAGTTCTCGTTCATCCTCGCCGGCATGGGTGTTGGTCTCGGGCTCCTGCCGGTCGAAGGGCGGGATCTGATCCTCGCCGGAGCGCTGGTATCGATCAGCCTCAACCACATCGTCTTCGCCGCGCTCCAGCCGGCCCAGGCCTGGATCCGGAGGCGCTCGGCGTGGGCCAACGCCCTGGAAAGGCCGGTCGACCCGCTGGCCGCCCTGCCGATGGAGGTGGGGGAGAAGGAGCTCACCGGTCACGTCGTGCTGGTGGGCTTCGGGCGAGTCGGGCGCCGCATCGGCGAGGCGCTGGCAGCGAACGGGGTGCACTTCGTCGTCGCCGACCGCAACCGCGAGATCGTCGAAGACCTGCGCGCCCGCGGCGTGCATGCGGTCTCCGGCGATGCTTCGGATCCGGTGGTCATGGCGCAGACCCACGTCATGCGCGCCCGCATGCTGGTGATCGCGACACCGGACGCCTTCGCGACCCGGAAGATGATCGAGATCGCGCGCATCCTGAACCCCGGTATCGACACCGTCGTCCGGACGCATAGCGAGGAAGAGGCGGAGTTCCTTCGCGAGGAGCGCGTCGGCAGGGTCTTCATGGGCGAGCAGGAGCTCGCGGCAGGAATGATGGTCTACGTCGAAGAGCGGCTCGAGGCAGCAGGGCCGGCGCCGCGCTGACGGATCTCCTCAGAGGTCGCGGGAGTTGCGGAGATCGCGCTCTTCGCGTCGCCGTCCGGCGCCCCGAGCGAGCTCGATGGCCTGGTCGAACAGGTCGCGAGCGATCTCCTGTCTTCCGCCCGCCCGTTCGAGCGTCGCTTGCGCGGTGAGCAGCGCGATCCGCCGTGAGACGCTGCTCGACCGCGTCGCATCGTCGCCGAAGAGGGCCAGCCGTTCACGTGCCGGGTGGAGCTCTCCGGAAACGGCGTCGAGGCGCGCCAGGACCGACTGGGCGAGGGCCATCGGAGCGCTGGTGGCGCTGCCCTCCGGAAGGCGGCCCAGCGCCCGGAGCGCCGTCGCCCGGGCGGCCTCGGTGTCGCCAGCGCGGAGCAGGGCCGTGGCATGGGCCGCCTCGGTCGCCGCGGCGAAATCGAGATGTCCTTTCGCGATCGCGAGCTCCTCCGCGGCCCCGAACTCGCGCCGCATCGCTGTCCGGTCTTCGCGGGCGTCGGCCCAGAGTCCCCGGAGGGCATAGGAACTGATCAGGCCGAGATAGCCACCGGTCTTTGTGCCGCACAGTTCGAGCTCGCTGGCGAGCGGCTCGATCCGGTCGAGATCGCCGGCGGAGACCGCGATGGCTCCCCGGAGGTAGAGCGCAGCGACGAGCGCCGACTTGTCGTCGACGTTGCGGAGCATCGCGGCCGCCTCGTCGAGGCTGGCGATCGCTTCCGGACGACGGCCCAGGTCGTCGAGCGCCTCGGCGTGCGCGGCCAGGACCTCGCCGAGCCGGAATGGATTTCCCTCCCGCCGCCGGTCGGCGACGGCCTCTCGCAGGAGGGCCTCGCCGCGCCCCGGGTCGCCGCGAAAGGTGGACAGCTGCCCGAGATTGTGCAGCATGAGCGTCGGCGGCGATCCTCCCTGACGCGCTGCGTCGATCGAGCGCTCGAGCAGGCCCTTTCCCTCGTCGAGCTCGCCACGGATCAGATGTTCGATCGCGAGATCGTTGAGCACGCGGGCGAGCGCCTCGAGATCGCGAGCACGCTCGAAATGGACCCGCGCGAGGTCCATCTCGCGATAGGCCTCGGCGCGCTCGCCGAGCGTCGACAGGAGCCGGCCACGGGAGGCTCGAATCTGGCCCAGGAGCTCGCCGCGTTGCCGGGCGATCGCGCCGTCGAGCGCGCGGGTGAACAGGACGAGCGCACGCTGCGGCTCGTCCGAGGAGTTGGCGAGCGTCGCGTCGACGTAGTCGAGCAGTGGATCGCCCGGAGTCCCCGGAATCTGGCGCAGGCGCGCCGCGATCAGTCTCGCCTCCGGCAGCCGGCGCCTCTGATCGAGCGCGAGGGCGAGGTGAGCGCCGGCTTCGCGACTCTCCGGAGCGGCGGCGAAGCCACGTTCGAGCCCGGGAATGTCGCTCGCGTCGAGATGACCAAAGGGAAAGGTGCGCGGCGGGGGCTCGGTGACAGCGGCCGCGACCGGTCTCTCCGGCAGAGCTCCTGGATCGGAGTCCGAGGGTCGGAGTGCCCAGGCAGCAAGGATCGCAGCGACGACCGCGATCGCCGCGCAGGCAGCGATCGCGATGACGGCGGCCGCCGAAGCGCGAGGGAACTGTCGCCAGAGGAGGCGCCTCGCCGTGCGCCGCAGACCGCCCCCCGCTCGCGCCGCGACCGCACCCCCGGCGAGAAGGCGCTCGAGGTCGCGCCCGAGCTCGCCGGCGTCACCGTAGCGATCGTCCGGACGCTTGGCGAGCGCCTGGAGGCAGATGTCCTCGAGCGCGACGTCGAGACCGGAGAGGTCGGGCTCGGTTTCGAGGACCGCCTGCTCGTAGGCCGCCGCGGATTGTGTCGAGGCCGCGAACGGGCGCCGGCCGGCGAGCAGCTCGCACAGCACGACCCCCAGCGCGAAGACGTCGGTCGCGGGCGATACCGGATCGCCGCGGAACTGCTCGGGCGCCGCGTAGGCGGGAGTCAAAGCCCGCGTGCCGGTGCGCGTGACGGCGGCGTCGGCTTCGGCTCCCGGAACGAGGAGCTTGGAGATGCCGAAGTCGAGCAGGCGGGGCCGGCCCTGGCGATCGATGAGCAGGTGGCGAGGTTTCAGGTCGCGATGGACGACTCCGCGCTCGTGCGCGTAGCGGATCGGTTCGAGAACGGCGAGAAAGAGCCGGATCCGCTGCGTGAGATCGAGCTCGTGCTCGGAGGCCCAGGTCAGCAGGTCGACGCCGTCGACGAACTCGAGAGCCAGATACCAGATCCCCTCGGGAGAGCGGCCGCCGTGCAGGAATC
>JAGPDF010000078.1 GCA_018057705.1 Thermoanaerobaculia bacterium
GTTCCGAGCCGCAGCTCCCAGAAGAAGACCAGCAGATTGACCGTCACCAGCGCCCAGGTTCCCCAGGCGAAGCCCCGGGAACGCCGCGAATCCGAAAGCGGAATCAACGCGGGCGGGTGCCGGAGGAGACCGGACCCTTCGACCGGCCGGGTATCTGACCCCGTACGCGATGGATGCGCAGGAGATTGGTGAGCGCCTTCTGGCGGATCGGGAATCCCATCAGGAGGATCACGCACTCGCCCGGCCGGACGAGCCGCCGCTCGAGGAGCTCCCGTTCGACGATCTCGATCAGGTCCTCGCGATGCTGCACGTCGCGGGCGAGGTGGATCGGGCGCATTCCCCACAGGAGCTGGATCCGTCGCGCGACCTGCGCGTCGGTGGTGAAGACGAAGGTCGGCACGACCGGGCGATAGCGCGCCAGCCGGCGGGCGGTGAAGCCGCCCTGGGAGAAGGCGACGATCCGGCTGCCGTCGAGCTTGCTCGCCGCGTGCACGGCGGCGGCGGCGATGACGTCGGCGATCTCGATCGCGCCGCCGGCCGCACCGTGCTCTTCGGCCGCCGCGGCGGGCGCCTGCAGGGTACGTGGCGCGGGCGCCGGGAATCGGCCGGCCGGGAGCGCCGGATCGCGCGGTACTTCGCCGCTCTGAAAGGTCTTGAGCTTGTAGATCTCGGCCTCGACGATGATCTTCGCCATCGTACGCACCGCTTCGGTGGGGAAGCCCCCGGCCGCCGTCTCGCCCGACAGCATCAGCGCGTCGGCGCCGTCGAAGACGGCGTTCGCCACGTCCGAGGTCTCGGCGCGCGTCGGACGTGGCTGGACCATCATCGACTCGAGCATCTGGGTCGCGACGATGACCGGTTTCCCCAGCCTGCGTCCGGCCGCGATGATGCGCTTCTGCAGCACCGGAACCTGGTGCAGCGGCACTTCGACGCCGAGGTCGCCGCGCGCCACCATGACGGCGTCGGCCGCCGCGACGATCTCGTCGATGTGCTCGATCGCCGCTGCGCGCTCCAGCTTGGCGACGATCGGAATTGCCGCGCCGTGGGCCGCCACGATCGCCCGGATCGCCGCGATGTCTCGCGCCCGGCCGATGTAGCTCGCGGCGATGTAGTCGGCGCGCTCTTCGACGGCGAAGGCGATGTCCGAGGCGTCCTTCTCCGAGATCGTGAAGGGGAGCTTCGAATCGGGCAGGTTGATTCCCTTGCGGGTCGAGACCGCGCCGCCGTGGATGACCCTGGCCGTGACCGCTCTGCCGCGTTTGGCGACGATCTCGAGCTCCACCAGGCCGTTGTCGATGAGGACGCGCTCGCCGACCCGCAGGTGGTGCAGGAAGTCGGGGTCGTCGACCGGCAGGTCGACGCGCGGCGATGGCTCGCCCAGGGTCAGGCGTTGCCCGGCGCGGAGCAGCCGGGGCCCGCCGGCGATCTCGCCGAGCCGGTAGCGTGGGCCCATGAGATCGAGCAGGACCGGAATCTGGAGACCGCGCGCCCGCGCCACCTTGCGCACCAGCCGGATCGTCCGGCGGTGGGACTCCTGGGAGCCGTGGGAGAGGTTGAAACGCAGGACGTCGGCGCCCGCGGCGAGCAACCGGCCGAGCATGCGCTCGTCGGAGGTCGCCGGTCCGAGCGTGGCTACGATCTTGGCGCGTCGTTCCATGAGAGGCCGCGGCAGCACCGCAGCCAGCGCAGGATAGCGCGGTCTGGTATTTTCCACGGCATGTTCGAAGGCCTGCAGGACAAATTCCAGGAAGTCTTCCGCCGCCTGAAGGGCGAGGGCAGGATCACCGAGGAGCACCTCGCTGCGGCGCTGAAGCAGATCCGGCTCGCGCTGCTCGAGGCCGACGTCCATTTCCGGGTGGTCAAGGAGTTCCTCGCCCGGGTCGAAGAAAAGGCGCTCGGCGGCAAGGTACTCGAGAGTCTCTCGCCGGCCCAGCAGGTGATCAAGATCGTCCACGACGAGCTCACCGCGACGCTGGGCGGGGAGGATGCCCGCGAGCTCAAGATGGACGGCGCGCCCGCCGTTCTGCTGATGTGCGGCCTGCAGGGCTCCGGCAAGACCACCACCTGCGGCAAGCTGGCCCGCCGGCTGGCCGCCCGCGGGCGCTATCCGCTGCTGGTGGCGGCCGACCTCCAGCGCGCCGCCGCCGTGGAGCAGCTCGTCCAGGTCGGCGCCCGGGTCGACATTCCGGTCCTGCGGCCAGAGCCCGGGGAGTCGGTGGTGGCCCTCGCGCAGCGTTCGCTCCGCGAGGCGCGCGAGCGCGGCCGCGATGTCGTGATTCTCGACACCGCCGGGCGCCTGCACGTCGACCAGGAACTGATGGCCGAGATCGCGAAGATCGCCGCGACGGTCTCTCCCGACGAGGTCCTCTACGTCGCCGATTCGATGACCGGGCAGGACGCCGTGCGCTCCGCCCAGGAGTTCGCCCGGGTGCTGCCGCTCACCGGGGTGCTGCTCACCAAGCTCGACGGCGACGCCCGGGGCGGCGCCGCCCTGTCGGTGCGCGCTGTCGCCCAGGTGCCGATCCGCTTTGTCGGCGTCGGCGAGAAGCCCGAGGACCTCGAGCTCTTCTCGCCGGCACGCATGGCTTCGCGGATCCTCGGCATGGGCGACGTCATGGCGCTCATCGAGAAGGCCCAGGAGACGGTCGACGCCAAGGAGGCCCAGCGCCTCGCCGAGCGCCTGAGCCGCAACGAGTTCACCCTCGAGGACCTCCGCGACCAGTTGCGGCAGGTGAAGAAGCTCGGCTCGCTGAAGAGCGTCCTCGGCATGCTCCCCAAGATGGGGGGGCTGAAAGGGCTCGGCGACGTCTCCGAGGCAGACGAGAAACGCCTTTCCCACACCGAAGCGATCATCAATGCCATGACCCTCGAGGAGCGCCGGACACCAGGGCTCCTGAACGCCAGCCGCAAGAAGCGGGTGGCGCGCGGCTCGGGCACCTCCGTCCAGGAGATCAACCAGCTCATCAAGCAGTACCTGCAGATGAAGCGCATGATGAAGGGCGTCAAGTCCGGCTGGATGAAGAAGGCCTTCGGCGGCGGCCTCCCCGCCGGTCTCGGCGGCCCGGGGGGCCCAGGCGCGACGCTCGGGGGGCGGCGAAACCGCTGACGTCGCGGTTCGAGATCGTGCCGGGTTCAGGCGACCGGGCTCGGCACCCTCAGCACGGTCTTTCGGGCTCTCCGAGAAGCTCGCCGCGCACTCGCGCCTGCACGAAGAACGAGTGCGGTCCAGCGGCCAACAGCGAGAGCGCGAGGAACAACTCGCCGGGATGGCCGGGGACTTGCGCCGCGATGAGCATCGACCAGGTGGGGCCTTCGAGACGTCCGCCTTCCGCCCGGCCGAGGCCGGCGTAGTGGGCCGGCCGGTCGCCGTGAAACAGCTGCAGGTCACGGCACTCGAAACGGAAGGAGGCCCCTTCGTCCTCGCGATCGCGCCAGCTCAGGCTGAGTCGTGAGAGCTTCGATCCGCGTTCGAACGCGGCGTCGAGCCGCAGTTGGCCGCGGTGCGAACGGTCGCCGATCATCGCCGTGACCGGCCGGTCGGTGTCGTCGAGGCTCGCCCGGACCGAATACGGGCTCGGTTCGCCTTCGGCTACCCGCGCGCGAAAAAGGTCGGCGTCCGCCGAGGCGAGCGCCGGTCCCGGTGCCGTGGCGAGCTGCGGTTCGCTCGCCCAGGGATCGAAGCGTTCGAGCCGCCGACCCTGCGGAAGGGGACGGACACAGACCGTGGAGGCCGGTGCCAGCATCGCGGCTGCGAAGGAGAAGGAGCTGTTCGAGGTGGCGAGCGCAGCGCAGCGCGAAAGCAGGTAGAAGTCGGGATAGAAGGGCGCTTCTGGCATCTCGGTGCCGAGGGAGCGCGCGGTTTCGTGCTCGAAGGCTCCGAGCTCCGCGCCAACGTCCACCGCCTCGTCGCTCGCCACGAAGAGGACCGGGCGCTCGAGGGTGGGCCAGAGGCCCTCGAGCCACTCCCGATACTGGGCCATCGGCGTCGTCACGTAGCACCGGTCGACCAGCGGATGACCCCATCGGGGCTGAAAATCGCCGCGCCGCAGGTGGAGAGCGATCGGGGTGCGGCCACCGGCATACAGGCGAGCCACTGCCGCTTCGAGGCGTTCGGCGATCGCCGGGCGCGGCTGGAGGATTTCGCGAAAGAGCCGCTGTTGCCGGGCGAGCGTCGCGGTGTCGACCTGAAACCATCCCCAGAGGTCGACACCCTCGGCCGGCTCCCGCGACTCGAATCCGGCCTCGAAGACACCCAGCTCGAGCTCGGTGAGCACTGCCCGACCGGGCGTCACCGGCGGCTCGCAGCAGGCGAAGAGCTCCCTGCCGATCCATGGCGGGGTTTCGAGCGCGAGCCCGTGCCGCTCGGCATAGAGCCGCAGGAAGCCGTACTGCAGCACCTGGTTGCCGAACCGACCGATCGCTCCCAGGGTCGACGAAGCGACCGTCGCGCCGCGTGAATCGGTCATGCGAGCGTCCCGGCCTCGGAGTCGCGCCCCGCCGCCGGTTGGGCGGGAGCCGGACGCAGGTAGAGAGCGTCCCCCCAGGTGGGGTGGTGAAAGCACGCGGTCGCCACGCGCCGGAAGCCCCGGTCGGCGAGGAAGGCGTCGAGCTCGGGGGCGAGCGCGCAACCCTCATAGAGCTCGGCGAAGTTGATCTCCGAGAGCACGGCGTCAAAGCCGGCCAGGGAGCCTTCGGCGCCGCGCAGCACCTGGAGCTCCGCTCCCTGGACGTCGAGGACCAGGAGATTGAAGTCGCCCACGCCACCAGGACGTTCGGCGAGCAGGCTGTCCAGACGCCGAGCCGGCACCGAGAGTGTCCCGCACTCTTCGATCTCGGGATAGACCTCGCGGTGGAGCTTCAGCGGCAGCAGGGAGCTCGACTGGTCGAAAGTCGTCAGGCGGAGGGTGGCCAGACCGTCGCTCTCGCCAACAGCACAAAGGGCGAGCTCAAGGCCGGAATCGCCCGCGACCGAAGCATTCAGACGGGCGAAGACGGCCGGATTGGCCTCGACCAGCAGAATGTGCCGGAAGCCCATCGCGCGGTAGAGCGGCAACTCCTGGCCTTCGTGGGCTCCGACGTGGATCACTCCCCGGGCGTCGAGCTGGTGCTTGGAGAAGAGGGCGGCGAGGTCGAGCATGCGGGGCGAAGGCGACAGAGTGACGTAAAATGGCAGTCGCTGCAAGGGTCTCGGGGCCCGGGGTGCCCAGGATTCGAGTCGGGCCTTGCGGTGCCATCCGGAACCGACTTGCCGGGATGTGGTATCTTTTCTCACTCGGTTTCCGCCGGCGGGAGCTTCCCCGGGCGGACGGCAATCTGTTGACCCAAGACTCTGGAGGTTGAAGCACATGCTCAAGATTCGGCTCCGCCGGATGGGCGCGACGAACAAGGCCTTTTACCGGCTGATCGTTTCCGATTCGCGCAAGGCAACGTCCTCTGCCGCCCTCGAAGAGGTCGGCACCTACGATCCGCGCCAGGACCCGCCGCGGATCCTGATCGATCGCCCGCGGATCGACTACTGGGTCGGCCAGGGCGCGCTGCTCTCCGACTCCGTCAAGCAGATTGTCGCCCGCTCTGCCAGCTGAAGTGTCGGCTGGCGTGCCCCCTCCGCCTCCGCCTTCGCCTTCAAATACCGCCGCCGATCTGCTCGCGGTCGTCCGCCTGCTGGTGGACGACCCCAAGGAGGCGCGGGTCGACGCGGTGGCGCAGGGCGCCGATCAACTGCTCGAAATCCGCGTGCAGGAGAACGATCGCGGCAAGATCATCGGACGGCGCGGCCGCACCATCGAAGCACTGCGCGCGCTGACCGACATCCGCGGCGAGCGGGAAGGGCAGTCGTATGAGGTCGAAGTTTCAGACGACTGACGGCGGCACCGGCGGGCTGCCGGAAACGGTCCTGGTCGGCACCATTCTGCGTCCCCACGGCATCCAAGGCGAAGTGACGGTCGCGATCTGGAGCGACAACGAACGGCGTTTCGCGCCGGGCGTCGAGTTCCGGGCGACCTCTCCTGCCGCCGTCTCCAGGCCGGTCCGTCCTGCGGCTCCGGCGGTTGCCGAGGCCCGGCCGGCTGCTCCGCGCCGGGAGCGACTCCTGCGCATCGAACGCTGCTCCCCCTACAAAGGCGGTCTGCGGATCGCGTTCTCCGGTATCGCTGACCGAGAAGCGGCAGAGGGCCTGCGCGGCCTCGAGCTTCGGGTCCCTCTGGCCGAGGTCCCGGAGGCGCCCGCCGGCACCTACTACGTCTTCGAGCTCATCGGCTGCCGCTGCTTCGACGAGATCGACGGCGACATCGGCACGGTCGTCGACATCCACGAGGACGGCGGCGGCACGCTGCTCGAGGTGGGCAAGGACGGCACGCGATCGGTGATCCCGTTCGTCGAGGCCTTCCTGATCCGGGTCGACCGCGATTCGCGACGGATCGACCTCCGCCTTCCGGAAGGACTGCTGGCGACGTGCGCATTCAAGTCCTGACCATCTTTCCCGGGCTTTTCGGGCCCTTTCTCGAGACCACTCTTCTCGGGCGGGCCATCGAACGCGGGCTGCTGGATGTCGAGGTTCGTGATCTGCGCGAGTTCGCGACCGATCGCCACCGCTCGGTCGACGACGAGCCGTTCGGCGGCGGCGGCGGCATGGTGATGACCGCGCCCCCCTGGCTGCGGGCGGTGCGCCAGCTCTCCCTCGGGACCACTCCCTGGCGGGTGATGCTCTCCCCCCAGGGCCGGAGGCTCGATGAGCCCAAGGTCCGCGAGCTCGCGGGCCGGGGGGATCTGTTGCTGCTCTGTGGCCGCTACGAGGGCATCGACGAACGCGTGCGCCAGACGGTCGTCGACGAGGAGATCTCGGTCGGCGACTTCGTCGTCTCCGGGGGCGAGCTGCCGGCGATGCTGCTCATCGAGGCGGTGTCGCGCCAGGTTCCCGGGGTGGTGCAGCGGACCGATTCGGTCGAGCGCGACAGCTTTCGCGCCGGCCTGCTCGATTTTCCGCACTACACCCGGCCGGCCGAGGTCGAAGGGCTGGCAGTTCCCGAGGTTCTGCTCTCGGGTGACCATGCCGCCATCGAGCGCTGGCGTGAGCTCGAGGCTCTCCGCCGGACGCTCGAGAAGCGGCCGGATCTCCTGGCGACCGCCCCCCTCTCCCCGGCCCAAGCCCGAGAACTGGCGCGCCTTCGAGCCGTCACGCCACCCGCCGGGTTGCCCTAAAGCCGGAAAACTTAGATAATTACCGACTCGGAAGCCATCTGGCCGGTTCTCCGGCGGGACAGGAAGAGGAAACGTATGCACACTTTGATCGATGTCGAGCGCAGCTACCTGCGCCAGGATGTTCCGGAGTTCCGCGCAGGAGATACCGTGCGTGTGCAGGTCCGGGTGAAGGAAGGCGACAAGGAGCGCTTGCAGGCATTTCAGGGAGTCGTGATTGCCCGCAAGGGCAGTGGCACCCGAGAGATGTTCACGGTGCGCAAGATCTCCGGCGCGACCGGCGTCGAGCGCATCTTCCCGCTCCACGCCCCGGTCGTGGACCGCATCGAAGTCCTCCGCCGCGGCAAGGTCCGCCGCTCCAAGCTGTTCTATCTGCGAGGTTTGCGCGGCAAGGCTGCACGCATCGAAGAGCGTCGCGACGAGGCACCGGCTCCGGCGCGCGGCTAAGCAAAGAGCCCGCGGCGACTTCGTGCGCGGGCCGGTTGGCGGGATACTCGGAGTGACGACGACGCTCGAACTCTGCTGCGAAGTCTACCGGCTTGGGCTGATGCGAGGGCTGGAAGACCGCCTTCAGCAATCGGGGTTCGCGAAGGTTGCGGGTGTCGATGAGGCCGGGCGCGGTTGCCTCGCGGGCCCGGTCGTCGCTGCCGCGGTCATTCCGCACCCGGATCGCCTGGTCCCCGGAGCGGACGATTCGAAGCGGCTCTCTCCCGAGGTGCGCACGCGACTCGCGGCGGCCATCCGCGAGACGGCGCTTGCCGTCGCGGTCGTCGCCGTTGCCGCCGAAGTGATCGATCGCATCAACATCCTGCAGGCTACCCGACTCGCGATGCGCCAGGCCGTCGGCAGTCTGACGGTGCGTCCGGACGCCGTCGTGGTGGATGCGGTAACCCTCGACGACCTGGAACCTGCGCAGTCGCCTCGGCGTCCCCTGCCGAGTCTCGCGATCGTGAAAGCGGACGCGTGGAGCTACGCCGTGGCCTGCGCGTCGATCGTCGCCAAGGTGGAGCGGGATCGCATGCTCGTCGATTTCGACCGCGAATTCCCCTGTTACGGCTTCGCGCGGCACAAAGGCTACGGCGCTCCGGACCACCTGGAGGCGTTGGCGAAGTACGGCCCGAGTCCGCTCCATCGCCTGACCTTCCGCTCCGTTCTTCCCCGGTCCGTCGAGAGGGCCGCCTGATGGCGATCGACCGTCCGCAGGTCATCGCTTCGGCGGAGAAGCTCGTCTCGCGCGGCAAGATCGAGGCCGCCATCAAGGAGTACCGCAAGCTCCTCACCGAGAACCCGAACGACGCTTCGACGCTCAACCGGCTCGGGGACCTCTACGCACGCATCGACCGCATCGACGAGGCCGTTCGTCTCTTCTCGCAGATCGCCGACCGCTACACGGACGACGGTTTCTTCGTCAAGGCGATCGCGATCTACAAGAAGATCATCAAGCTCGATCCAACGCGCCTGGCGGTGTACGAACGGCTGGCAGAGCTCTACCACAAGCAGGGCCTCATCCCGGAGGCGCGCACCCAGTACCAGGTGCTCGTCGACTACTACCAGAAGCACGACAATCCGGCTTCGGCGATCGGCGTGCTGCAGAAGATGGCGATCCTGGTGCCCGACGATCCGGCGCCGCACGTCAAGCTCGCCGAGCTCTTCCATGATCAGAAGCTGACCGAGAAGGCGCTCGCCGAGTACCGGCTGATCGCCGACCTGATGCTGCGCCACAACAAGGTCGAAGAGGCGACGCAGGTTTACGCCAAGGCGATCGAGGCCGAACCCGGCGATATCGCTTTCATCACGGATGCGGTGCTCGGTTTGAAGGACGCCGGGCACATCGGCGCCGCGGCGCGCCTCCTGGCGCTCGCCGTGGAGAGGAATCCCCAGGCCGAAAAGATCGCCCGGATCGCCGGCCTGCACGGTGCGCGCACCGCCTCGCCCGCGGAGGCCCAGCGGGCGACGGGCGCACCGCTCAAGGTCTCGGACGTGACGAGCGGTGGAGTCGAGTCTCGCGAGGCCCTGCATCTCGACTCGAGCCTGCTCGAGAGCCACTTCCCGGAGCCGCTCGGCCATTCGCCGCCGCTCGCACCGGTCCGCCCTTCCGCCGCCTCTCCCCTGGCCTCCGCGCCGGTGGTGCCGGTGACGCCTCCACTGCTGCGGCCGGTCGACGAGGGCGAGGTCGATTTCGTCCTCGAGCTGCCGGACGACCTCGAGCCGCGGCCTTCGACCCAGGTCAGTCCGACCGACGACATGCTGCGGCGCTCCCCGGAGTCGCCCTGGTTCGACGGCGGGCAGCCGATCGAGCCCGAGGTGGAGTTCGAGCTCGATCTCGACCTCGATGGTATCCAGATGCTCGAGCCCGTCAGCGAGTCTCCGGCTTCGCCGGTGTCGGGGACGTCCGCGCTGACTCCCGACTTCGAGGCGGAGCCCTTTGCTGCCGCGCCCCCGCCAGCCACGGCATCGCCTGACCCGCCGGTCGCCGAGGTCGAGCTGCCGGTTGCCGCCCGTCCTCACCCGGCAGCCACCGCCACGCCGCCCCAGCGCCCGCTGCCCCCGGAGCTCGCTCCGCCGGAGTCCGAAGGGGTCTACGAGATCGACTGGAGTTTCGAGCCGGAGCCGGCGCTCGACCTTCCCGACGTCTCCGGCTCCCGCATGGCGGCGCCGGTCCTGAACCTCGAAGAGCTCGAGCGCACCTCCTACGAGGTTGTGCCGCCGCAGGCGTCCGGCGCTCGCCGGCAGGACGACCTCCTGGCGGAGGCCGAAGTGTTCCGCAAGTACGGTCTGCGCGAGAAGGCGCACGACCGGGTCCGGGAGTTGCTGCAGCTCAACTCGCGCCACCTCGGGGCCAACGCCCTTCTGGTCTCGCTGTGGATCGACGAGGGCAAGTTCGACAGGGCCCTGGCGCGGGCCAACCAGCTCAAACGCCTGGCCGAAGAGAGCCAAGACGAGAGCGTCTGGCACCAGGTCCGCAACCGGTTGGTCAAGGCGGGTTTTCAGGTCGAGGGCGAGGTGGTGGTCGCCCTCCCGGTGCCGACGCCGAAGAAGAAGGACAAGATCTCGGCGCTGCTCGACGACCTAGCGGGCCGGTCGTCGACCGCTGCGCGAGCCGGCGCCAAGCCGGCGTCGTCCCGTCCCGAGGCGAGCCCTCCGCCGGCCGCCCTCCGCCCGGCCCTGCCCGAGGCGCCCGCCTCCGCGCAGGCATCCGCGGTGCCGCCGGCTCCAACGCTTCCGGCCCCTGCGCCACCGGCAGTCGCCCCGGTTGCGGCCGCCACCGAGCTCTCCGCCGAGCCGTGGCATGCCGGACTGCACGATGCCGGTCCGCTCGACGACGAGCTGCCCGAGATCGTCATCCCGATCGCGCGGCCGCCGAAGTCCGCTTCGCCGGCCGGACCAGCCCCGGCCGCGACATCGGCAGCCTCGACGAAGTCCGGGGCGGCGCCGGCCAAGCCGCCGGCGGAAGCCGGCAGGCCTGCGGCAGGTGTCGAGCCGCCGCCGGCGGCAACGGCGAATCCCCTGCCGGCGCCTGTCGTGCCCCCCGTGGCGCCCGCACAATCCGTCACACCCGAGCGCCTTGCCGCCGACGAGAGCCTCTCCTGGCTGGACCAGGCTGTCGCAGCCCCCAGGGCGCCCGGCACCAGCGAAGGCGAGAAGCTCTTCGACGACGAAGAGGGCTTCTTCGACCTGGCGGCGGAGCTCGAGCAGGAGCTCTCGAAGGAGGACCTGCTCACCGGACGCGATCTCATGCCGACGCCGCAGGAGCAGTCGCTCGAGGAGATCGTCGAGGGCTTCAAGCGCGGCGTCGCGGAGAGCCTCTCGGCCGAGGACTACGACACGCACTACAACCTCGGCATCGCGTACCGTGAGATGGGCCTCCTGGACGAGGCGATCGGCGAGTTCCAGCTGGCCTCGAAGGAGCCGCGATATCTCATCGACTGCGCTTCGCTCCTGGGCGGCTGCTTCCTCGAAAAGGGCCTCCCCGAGCTCGCGATCAAGTGGTACCAGCGCGGGCTGGAGATCCCGAACCTGCCGGAAGAGGCCTTCCTGGGCATGCTCTACGATCTCGGCAACGTCTACGTCTTCCAGAACGACCTCGACAAGGCGCGCAAGACCTTCGTCGAGATCTACGGCGTCAACTCGAACTACCGCGACGTCGTGGCAAAGCTGGCCGACCTCGATCCGACGCACTGAAGGCTTTCCGTACCGCGCCGATTTCGCAGGGGCGACGCATGCGTCGCCCGGGTGCACCACGATTCGACTTCGTTCATCCTGCGACGGCGTAAGACGCGCCCCGACTCCGCCGTTCGCGGGTGCAACCTGCCGCCTTCCCCTTCGATAGAATACCGATCGGAGGCTTCATGAAAACCATCACACTGCTCGCCGGCGACGGCATCGGCCCCGAGGTCAGCGCGGCGACTCTGCGCGTGATCGCGGCGGCCGGCGCGAAATTCGAATGGGAACCCCACCTCGCCGGCCAGCTGGCGCTCGAGAAGCACGGCAACCCTTTGCCGCAGGAGGTGCTCGACTCGATCGTCCGCAACGGCGTCGGCCTCAAGGGGCCGGTGACGACGCCGATCGGCACCGGCTTCACCTCGGTCAACGTGCAGCTGCGCATCGCCCTCGACCTCTACGCCAGCATCCGGCCGTCGAAGAACATGCCGAGCGTAAAGAGCCGCTACGAAGGCGTCGACATCATCGTGGTGCGCGAGAACACCGAGGACCTCTATGCCGGGCTCGAGCACATCGTCGTTCCCGGCGTCGTCGAGAGCCTGAAGATCATCACCAAGCGAGCTTCGACGCGCATCGCCGTCTTCGCCTTCGAACTCGCCCGCAGGCACGGCCGCAAGCGGGTCACTGCGGTGCACAAGGCGAACATCATGAAGCTCTCGGACGGCCTCTTTCTCCAGTGCTTCCGCGACGTGGCGGCCGGCTATCCCGACATCGTCGCCGACGACCGCATCGTCGACAACACCTGCATGCAGCTGGTGACTCGGCCGGAGCAGTTCGACGTACTGCTGTCCGAAAATCTCTATGGCGACATCCTCTCGGATCTTTGCGCCGGGCTCGTCGGCGGTCTGGGCGTCGTCCCCGGCGCCAACTTCGGCGAGAAGGGGGCGGTCTTCGAGGCGGTGCACGGCAGCGCCCCCGACATCGCCGGGAAGAATCTCGCCAACCCCCTGGCGCTCATCCAGAGCGCGGTCATGATGCTCCGCCACCTCCTGGAGAACACCGCCGCCGACCGTATCGAGGCCGCCGTGCACAAGGTGCTGTCGACGAGCAGCGTCCGCACCCGCGACCTCGGCGGCACCGCCACGACGAGCGAGTTCACGGACGCCATCGTGCGCGAGATCGAGGCGGCGTAGCTGCGCGAGTCGCTGTTCGACGAGCCCGGCGCGGCCCTGCCGCCGCGTGGCGAGGACGGTTCGGCGCCGCTCGCGGAGCGCATGCGGCCGCGCACTCTCGACGAGGTGGCGGGGCACACCGAGCTCCTCGGTCCCAGGGGTTTCCTGCGCCGCGCCATTGCCGAAGACCGGGTGCCGTCACTCCTCTTCTGGGGGCCGCCGGGCTGCGGCAAGACGACTCTCGCGCGGCTGATCGCGGAGTCGACCAAGAGCCGGTTCGTGCCGTTCTCGGCGGTGACCTCCGGCATCAAAGAGATCAAGGAGGTCATGTCCGACGCGGTGAAGATGCGCACCGCCACCGGGCGCCGCACGATCCTCTTCGTCGACGAGATCCATCGTTTCAACCGCGCGCAGCAGGACGCGTTCCTGCCCTACGTCGAGCGCGGCGACATCGTGCTGGTCGGCGCGACGACCGAGAACCCGTCGTTCGAGCTCAATGCGGCACTGCTCTCGCGCTGCAAGGTCGTGATGCTCCAGGCGCTCGGCCCGGAGGAGCTCGCGGCGATGCTCCGGCGCGCGCTTACCGAACCGCTGCGCGGCCTGGGAGCGAGCGGGATCGAGATCGGCGACGAGGCGCTGGGAACGATCACCCAGCTCGCGGGCGGCGATGGCCGCCGGGCGCTGGGCCTGCTCGAGCTCGCGGTCTCGGAGGCGGTCGGGGCGGGTCTCCCTGCAGTGACCGTCGACGGCGTGGCGCAGCTCGCGCAGCGCAAGGTCCTGCTCTACGACAAGAGCGGCGAGGAGCATTTCAATCTCATCTCGGCGCTTCACAAGTCGCTGCGCGAGAGCGACCCCGATGCCGCCCTCTACTGGCTGGGGCGCATGCTCGCGGCGGGGGAGGATCCGAACTACCTCGCCCGGCGGCTGGTGCGCTTCGCCAGCGAGGACATCGGTCTCGCCGACCCGCAGGCGCTGCCGCAGGCGTTGGCCGGCTGGGCGTCGTACGAACGCCTGGGCTCGCCGGAGGGCGAGGTCGCCCTCGCCCAGGTGGCGATCTATCTCGCGCTCGCTCCGAAGAGCATTGCGGTGTATCGGGCCTACGGCGACGTCCGCCGTGCGATCGAGGAGCGACCCGCAGAACCGGTGCCACTCGCTCTGCGCAACGCGCCGACGAAGCTGATGAAGGGACTCGGCTACGGCCGTGACTACGCCTACGCCCCGGATACGCGAGAGGGCGTCGCGGGTCTCGAGTGCCTGCCCGACGACCTTGCCGGCACGACCTTCTACCGCCCGTCCGGCAAGGGGTTCGAAGCGAAGCTATCGGAGCGTCTGGAGGAGTTCGCCCGCCGCCGGCTGGCGGCGCGGGAGCGGGCGGGCTCTTGACCTGATCTCCGGGGGACGAGAGGGGCTGGGACGGACGAGGCGTCCGCGATCCGTCTCCCCTCGCCCGCGCCGAGCTCCGCCTCAGGCCGTCCGCTTTCGCCGCAGAAGGACGAGCGCGAGGCCCGCGAGGAGGACCGCCAGAGCCGCGAGTCCGCCACCCGAAAGGGCCGGAATCTCCACGATCGAGGGGCGCGGACCGACGGTGATGGCCGTCGGGTCGGCCCCGCCGGGTACGCTCGGATCGTCCGTCACGCCAGCCGACTCGTTGGTGCCGTTGCCGTCCCCGTCGTAGTTGAACGAGCCCTGGTTCGAGAGCGTCTGGCCTGCCGTACCGGCGTCGATGAGCGCTTCGACGGAGATCGAGAAGAAGCCGCCGGTCGAAGCGATCGATCCGTTCCATGTCACGGTGTTGCCCGCCGTCGCGATGGTGCCGGCCGTGGCGGTGGCGCCGACCAGCGTCAGCCCAACGGGCAGGACGTCGGTGAACTCGTCACCGGGGTTGTCGAGTTGCGTGCCGTTGCCGCTGTTGGTGAGGACGATGTTGTAGAAGACGGAGTCGCCCGGCTCGAACGTCGTGGCGCCGATGACGGCCTTGGTGGCCGAAATCGCGGCTACCGCTCCGAACGCAGCCGGTTCGGCGTCGGGGCTCGCGCCTCGCGGAACGGGGCTCGGCGAGGGCTCTGCCGCGCTCGCTCCGGTCGCCAGCAGGAGAATCGTGGTGAATCGGGCGATCGCTTTCGGAGCCCGGCGGAAGGTGGAGATCATCCGTTTCTCCCTGTCCTGCTGTTGAAAGACTTCCCGGAGTGGGGGGGCATGAACGCTGTCCGGAGCTGCTGGGGCGCGATCTTAATGGCTCCGGCGACGAATTCCAACCTGAAACGGGAGAAACCGGGTCCGGGCTAGACTCCGCCTTCACGTTTCCCGAAGGGGGGTTCTCGATGAAGTCCTGGCTGCGCATCCACCGTTACCTCGGCGCCTTCTGCGCCCCGATGCTGATTCTCTTCGCGATCTCCGGCTCGTGGCAGATGCTGAACTACCACAAGGCGAAGAAGGACGGCAGCTACAAGCCGCCAGCGGCGGTGAAGTTCACCTCCGACCTGCACATGGCGGAGGACCTCGAGGGGCCGGCGAAGTGGGCCTATCGCGGCATCCTGTGGATCGTCGCCGCGAGTCTGGTCACGAGCTCGGCGATCGGCCTGATGATGGCGTTCCGGCTGGAGCCGGCGAAAGGGCGCGTGATGATGCTCGTCGCCGCCGGAATCGCGCTGCCGCTGCTGCTCTTCCTGCTCGCCCACGAGTAAGAAGAACGCTCGCCACCCGGCAAGAAAAAGGGCCAGTCGCGAAGCGACTGGCCCTTTCCATTTTTCGAACAGCGGCAGGTGCGCCGCTGCCTTCCGCGGAGGTTACGGCTCGACCGGGGCCGAACCGCGGAGCAGCTTCACTCCCGCCGGGGTAACGGTTCCGGCGTAGCCCTCGAGCCGGAGAACGACCAGGCCGTCGAGCTCCACCGCGGCGTGGCCCAGGGCGCCGACGTCGGCGAGGGACCACTCGATGCGGACCTGCTGCCCGACCTCGCTCACCGGGACCCACCGGCTCTCTCCCGCGCCGGAGAACTGCAGGGTGAGCTCGAGCTCGCCGAAGGCCTCGGTACGGCGCGCTCCGAGGATGAAGAGCGGCTGGCCCGTGGCATCCGTCACGACCGCGATCGCGGTCGCCATGAGCTCTTCGCCGGACTTCACGGCGGAGAAGTCATAGCCGAAAGCGGCTTCGGAGGAGGCGACCCCGACGACGGCGTAGCCCTCGACGGTGAGCGGCACGGTGGCCGACCACAGCAGGGTGTCGCCGCTCTCGAAGCCGTCGTTGAAGATGGTGTTGCCGATGGTGTCGGTGTCCGTGGCCGAGTTGTCGGCGGTGTTCGGATCCGTGGCGCCACCGCCCACCGTCGCCGTCGCCGTGTTCACCAGGTTTCCGGTCGCACTGAGCGACAGGGTACAGCTCGCGGTGTAGGTCGCCGAGCCGCCGACCGGCAGGTTGGCGTTCTCGTTGACGTTGCCGACCACCGGCCCGGCGGTGCAGACCCCGCCGCCCGCTCCGACGCAGGTCGTGGCGCAACTCGTGAGCGTCGCCGGGAAGAGGTCGATGACGTTCACGGTCGGCGCCGCGCTCGGACCGGCGTTCGTGACGACGATCGTGTAGGTCACGGGCAGGCCCGGAGTCGACTGGGTCACGCCGTTGGTCTTGGTGATGGTGACATCCGCCGTCGGCACCAAGGTGTCGTTGTCCGTCGCCGTGTTGTTCCCCGTCGCCGGATCCAGCACGCCGCCGCCCACCGTCGCCGTCGCCGTGTTGATCAAGGCGCCGATGGCCGTGGGAGAGATGTTGCAGGTGGCGGTGTAGGTCGCCGTGCCGCCGACCAGGAGGCTCGCGACATCGTTGATGTTGCCGGCCACTGGACCGGCAGTACAGGCGCTCCCGCCGGAAGCCGCGCAGGTCGTCGAGCAGCCGGAGAGTGCCGCCGGGAAGTTGTCGACGATCGTGACGCTCGGCGCCGCGTTCGGGCCGGCGTTCGTGGCGACGATGGTGTAGATCACCGACGTTCCCGGAACCTCGGTCGCGGATCCATCAGTCTTGGTGATGCCGACGTTCGCCTCTGGGAACGTGGTGTCGTTGTCGGTCGCCGAGTCGTTCCCCGGTACCGGGTCGGTGATGCCGATGGGCGGCGCCACGGTCGCCGTGTTGGAGAGGATTCCGACGGCGGACGGGCTGAGGGTGCAGACAGCGGTGTAGGTGACGACGCCGCCGGCCGGGAGATTCACCGTGTCGTTGATGTTGGTGAGGATCGGACCGGCGGTACAGGTCCCGCCGAGCGTGCCCACACAAGTCGTCGAGCAGCTGAGGTCGGCCGGGAAGACGTCGGTCACCGTGGCGCCCGGAGCGTCGTGCGCCCCGAGGTTGGTAGCGACGATCGTGTAGGTAGTGGAGCCGCCCGGCGGGACATTGCTCAACCCGTCGGTCTTGGTGATCCTGAGGTCCGCCTGAACGACCTCGTCCGCCCCGATGTCCGGCGTCGCCGCCGGCCGCGGGTCGTTGTCGAAGTCGACTGTGACGGCGGCCAGAGCGATGCCGGCATCCAGCATCGGGCTGGTTCCCTGCAGGTGGAGGTCGGCAGGGGCGGGCACGGTGACGAACAGCGGATCCACGGCGAGCGAACTCGCATCCTGACCCGTCGCCGTCTGCCAGTCGGCCAGGGTCGCCTGGGCAGCAGTGAGGAAGCCGACGTTCTGCGCGAAGTAGTCGTTGTGGTCGATGGTGGAGAAGATCGCCGCGCCCGCGGTCGAAGAGTCGATGACTCCGTAGCGCGTGCCGATGGTCTGCGTGCTGGCGAGGATGTTGTCGCGCAACTCGATCGACGCCGGGGTGGTGACGGCGGCGGCGATGTTCAGCGCGGCCGTGATGCCGCCAGCGGCGACCTGGTTGGAATTGAGAAGTACCGAGTTGGCGACGATGCGGTAGCCACCGCCGGAGGTGATCATGATGCCGTAGCCGTTGTCGAGCGCAGTCACGTCGGCAAAGCCCTGAGAGGCGATGTCCGAAATGAAGTTGTTGCTGATCGTGACGTTCGACACCGTGGTCGAGGCGCCGAGGAGGATGCCGTTGCTGCCCCACCCGGCGGTGTTGTTCTGACGAATATCGCCGATCCGGTTGCCGGTGATCGACCCACCATCGATCGCGTTCGCGACTTGGATGCCGCTCATCGTGGCGCTGCTCGAGGTCGAGGAGCTGACACCGGAGATGACGTTCCGGCTGATGGTGAAGTTGCCGGCGTTGCCGATCAGGAAGCCGCGGAAGCTGAGCTTCTCGGCGACCGTCGCGGAACCGACCTCGTTCTCGGTCACCAGCCAGTTCTGGTCGAGAGTGATCGCATTACCGCTGATGAAGGCGGCGTTCTGAACGCTCTTGATGGCGTTGTTCTGGATCGTGTTGTTCGAGTTCGGGAACTCCGCCGGGTTCCCCAGGGTCGCTCCGCTGCCGGCGATGATGCCCTGCCCAGCGAAGGCGCCTGGGCCGGTCAGATTGCAGTTCTTGATCGTGTTGTTGTTGGCGCCGCTGGTCGCGTTCGTTGCGATCCAGATGATCGGGCCCGCTCCGCTGTTGGTGATGGTGAGGCTCCGATCGGTGCCGGCGGCAAGCGAGCCGTCGATCGTGACGCGGTCCGCCCCGGAGAGCTTGATGAGGCCGGTCGCCGAGGTCCCGGTGACGGCCCGTGCCACGCCATTCGGGCGAAGCAGCAACGTGTAGCCGCCGGCGCCCTCCTCGACCCATTGGTTGAGGGCATTCGCGCCGGTTTCGCCCGCGAGATCGCTCAGGATGTCGATCGTAAGGTTGCCAGTCAGGACGTTATTGTTGATCGCCTGGAAGAGACCGCCGGCATTGGTCAACGAGGCGTATCCCCCGCCGGTGCCGACAGTCAGCGGGCCAGAGAGCGCGATGGCGATCGTATAGCTCGAAGGCGCCGTCGGTGGCGTCGCCGCTGCCGGCGGGTTGGCCGTAAGGCCGCCGGCGCCGGCGCTGGGATTCGTCGCCACGTTGTTGGCAGTGTCCTGCGCGGCGACGAAGTACTGCACGAGGTCGCCGGTGGTGACGCTGCCGCCGGTGACCAGGGCGTAGTCGATGGTGCAGTCGTAGGCACTGCCGCTGACGAACACGCACGTGCTCGAAGCGTAGGGATCGAGGTTGCCCTTGCGGAAATAGATCACCGGCAGGCCCACTCCGGCGGTCGGAACACCGGAGGGATCGGTGATTGACGTCGTCAGGGTCCGGTTCGTGGTGATCGTCGTGTTGCCGAGCGCCGCATAGCTGATACTCGGCGGGCTCAGATCCACCGCGATTCCGACGAATTCATCGGCCCCAATGTCGGGCGTGCTGCCGTTTCTAGGATCGCCGTCGATGTCCGTCGCAACTGTGACGGGCGCGCCACCCGACTCGAGGGGCGTGGCGGTCGCCGCCGGAATATGGAGGTCGGTGGCCGAGGTGTAAGGCGCCGCGGTGGTCAGCGCGAAAGACGCATTGTCGTTGGTTCCTGCAGCGGAAAGAGTCGACGAGTAACCCTTGAGCGCGCCGAGAGAGGTAAAGAAGTTCACCCCGGCGGTGGTGCCGGCCTGGCCGACACCCTGTCGCGCGGCGTCCGATCCGTAGAAGTAGCCGTTGTTGTTCAGCGTCAGGTTCATCGCGCTCGTGCCGCCAGACGGAAGATAGATCCCCACGTGGGCGATGCTGGTCGTCCCTCCGGTCAGGTTGTTCTGCAACGAATTGTTACGAATGTCGAGTCCGGTCTGGCCGGTGCCGACCACTGCCAGCGCCGCTGACAGCAGGCTGGTCGTCGGGGTACCGGGATGCGCCCCGGTGAGGTTGACGGAGTTGTGGTAGATCTTGTGGTTGATCCCGGTCCCGGCGCGGATGCCGAAGACGCCGAACGTCGTCGAGAAGGCGGCGCCTCCGCTCATTACGTGGTTCACGCCGGAGACGAAGTTATTCGCCACCGTGATCGCGTTGCCAGCGTTGATGTTGATTCCGTAGGCGCCGAAGGTCGACGCGCTCTGGTTGAAGACGTTGGTGACGACGTTGTTCGAGACCGTCGAGTTTGTCCCGGAGGCCGAAACGTCGCCGAGGCTCAGCCCGGCCGTGCTGGTGCCGATGAAGCTCTCGATGTTGCGGATCGTGTTACCCGAGATCGTCGCGGCGTCGAAGCCCTGGAGCGTCATGCCGCGCGAGTAAACGGTGGTCGTGTTGCCGGCGGTGGCGCTGCCGATGATGTTGTTCGTCACCACGAGGCCGGACGCCACCGACACCGCTGAGCCCTGCACGGCGATACCGCGGGCGCAGGAGTCGATCTGGTTGTTGGTGGCCGTGAATCCGGTCGCCGTGATGGCGCCCCCGATCGTCGTATTGATGGAGGTGATGGCGGAGGGAGCGGTCGTCGCCGCGACGGTCGATGCGCCGCCGCCGACCAGGATGCCGTAGGTCGTGTGCTCCGAACCCGTGGTGCTCGTCGCGGCCGCGATGTTGCGGCCGGCCGCGCTGCCGAGGATGATCGCGTTCCGCACGACGACGTTGTTGGCACTCGTCACCAGAGTGGAGAGCGCTACACGAATCGCCGAGGCGTAAGTTGTCGTAGCGGCCGCCGTATTCTGAATCGTGAGGTCGCGGTTCGTACCGCCCGTGCCGGCGTTGTCGCCGTCGATCGTGACGTTGTCCGCGCCGTTGAGCTGGATGACGCCGAAGCCGCTCGCCGGGTTGCCGCTGATCGAGACGCCGTCCGCCGTCGGCCGAATGAGCACCGATGTGTAGAGCGCCGGCCCGGCGCCGCTGCTGTTCAGCGTAGCAGGCGTAGCGCCTTCTACCGTGTTGGCGGTGATCGCCATCGTGATGTCGCCCTGGTGGGTCCCAGCGTTGACCGCGTCGAAGGCCAGCTTGAGAGTGGCGTAAGTGGTCGGACCGGGCGTGCCGGCGGTGGCCGTCACGTCCACCTGCGCCTGGGCGGCGGAGCCGAGCAGGCTCAACGCCAGGACCAGCGGCAGGAGCAGGGTGAGGCGCAGCGTCGTGAAACCGCTGGCAGTCGCGTTCGTTCGACGGGCCCGACGGAGCATTGCGGTCATCTGAATCTCCTGGTCCTGGGACAGAGTCCTCCCCCGATACGAGGGGAGGTCGGTTGACGGCGGAAACGGATTGGGCGGAGCCTACGCCCTTCCCGGGGGCCTGCCTAGGGGGGAGTGCGAGGGGTTTCGGCCGGGACGCGGACCGCACCGATCCGGGAGAGCGCGCCGCAGTGCGGCGCGGCGGCTTCAGGGCCGCGAGGCGGATTCGGCGATGACCCGGGCGACTTCGGAGGCGTTCAAGAGCTCGCCGAAGAGGTGGGGCGGCTGGCCGGGGCGGTAGAGCATGTAGAACGGGATTCCGTAGCGCCCGTGCTCGGCGAGGAAGCGGGCGATGGTGTCGTCGCGGTTCGTCCAGTCGGCCTTCATCGGCAGGACGTCGTGGCTCTCGAAGGCCGAGATCACTTCGGGGTTGTTGAGGATCAGGCGCTCGTTCACCTTACAGGTCACGCACCAGTCGGCGGTGATGTCGAGGAAGACGAGCCGGCCGGCGGCGGAGAGGCGCTCGGCCTCGGCGCGGTCGAACGGCTGCCAGACGATGGCTGCGGATCCCTTGGAAGCCGCCGGCTGCAGAGTGTGGGCCGCCGGGGTGGCGCGCGCCGCGAAGTAGATCAGCGCGACGGCGGTCGCCGCGGCGAGCAGCCACCAGAGTCCCGTTCCGCGGCGCTCGAGCTCGGCGCGCTGGCGCAGCCAGAGGAAGAACGAGAGCCCCAGCAGGCCGAGCTCGAAGATCGCCAGGCTGACGCTGTCGATCTGCCCGGCGAGCACGAAGACCAGCCAGACGACCGCGCCGGCGAGGAGGAAGCCCATCACGCCGCGCAGGGTGACCATCCAGTTGCCCGGGCGCGGCATCCATCGCACCGCCTTCGGAGCGGCGACGAGCAGCAGGTAGGGGAGCGCGAGGCCGACACCGACCGCAGTCAGCACAGCGAAGATCGTGCCGCCGCTCTGGCCGAGGGCGAACGAGAGCGCCGTGCCGAGGAACGGCGCCGAGCAGGGCGTCGCCATCAGGGTGGCGAAGAGGCCGGAGGCGAAATGGCCTGCCAACCCTCCGGCGCTGTCGCCGGCTCCCGCCGTCAGGCCAGCGTCACCGAGTCGCGCCAGGCGGGCCGGCAGCGGGATCTCGAACAGCCCCCAGAGGTTGAGCGAGAACAGCAGGACGACGACGGTGAGGAAGGCGACGAACCCGGGCTGCTGGAACTGCACCCCCCAGCCGATCGCCGCTCCCGCCTGGCGCGCCAGGATGGCGGTGCCGGCGAGCGCCCAGAACGAGACCAGGATGCCGGCTGTCGTCGCGAGGGCGCCGATGCGGATCGTGCGGGTCGATTTCCCCGAGGCCTGCACCAGGCCGAAGAGCTTGAGCGAGAGGATCGGCAGCACGCACGGCATGCCGTTGAGGATGAAGCCACCAAGCAGGGCGAGCAGCAGGATCGCCGGCAGAGAGCGCGCCGGGGCCGGGGTCGTGGGGTTCCTC
>JAGPDF010000079.1:0-3691 GCA_018057705.1 Thermoanaerobaculia bacterium
CTGCGCCGCCAGGCGATCGAGCAGCGGTCCCGATCCGTCCACCGCGGCGTCGTCGACGAAGATCGCGCGGTCGACCTCGACCGGCGAGCGCTCGCGCAGCAGCATCCCGCGCAGCGACGCGAGCTCCGCGACCAGCTGCTCGAGGTAGCGCTCGCCGCGATAGACCGGGACGACGATCGACAGGCACTGGCGGCGGGGCGGCACGAGGCGCATTCCATCACGGCGCGGGTGCAACCCGTTCGGGTCGGGGCCTCGAGCCCGGGAGTTGCTAGGCTGGAGAGACTTTGGACTCGATCCGCGAGCTCTCCGCGCAACGCGTTCTGGTGCGTGGAGCGACCGGCTTCCTGGGCGGAGCGCTCGCCGAAGGGCTGCTGGGCGATTGCGCCCGGTTGCGTCTCTTCTGCCGGAATGCCGACGCTCTCGATCCCGGCCTGCGCGGCAACGCCGACGTCGAGGTCGTCGTCGGCGACGCCCTCGATGCGCGCGCGGTCGAGAGCTCGCTGCTCGGAGTCGACCTGGTGATCGATTGCGTCGGGGCCACTCTGCCCGCGATCCGGCCCGGCGAGCTCCTCCCGGAAGTCCAGCACAGTCTCGCTTCACTCGCCATTCTGCTCGACGCCATGGCTGGCAATCCGAGGCGCCGACTGGTCTTCCCCTCCTCCGGCGGGGCGATCTATGGCTCGGGGCGGCTCGCGGCGCTGACCGAAGAGAGCCCCACGGCTCCCGAGGGTGCCTACGGACTCGGCAAGCTCCTGGCGGAGGAGATGATCCGTTTTCGCGGTCGCCGGAGCGAGGCGGATTTTCTCATTCTGCGAGCGTCGAATGTCTTTGGGCGGCCCCGCCGACGGGCGCTGCCCCAGGGTGTCTGCGACATCTTTCTCGACCGCGCCGCCCGCGGCGAGGCTATCGAGCTCTGGGGCGACGGCTCGCAGGTCCGCGACTTCCTGTTCGTCGACGACTTCGTCCAGGCGGTGCGGGCGCTGCTCGCCTCGCCGGCGAGCGACGAAGTGGTGCACGTCTCCACGGGCGTCGGGAGCTCGCTCCACGAGGTCGTCGCCGCCGTCGAGTCGGCCGTCGGAACGGCGGTGAAGGTCCAGCCGAGCGGACCCTGCTATCCGGGAGTCGATCGCAGCGTGCTCGCGAACCAGAAGCTGCGAGCCCTGACCGGATGGGCGCCGCGATATTCGCTGACCAGCGGAGTGGCCGAGGCGGCACGCCGGCGCGGGCTCGATCCGGGCTGATCGCAGCTGCGAACGCCCTCGTCTTCGTCCGGACTCCCACCCGTTGGGAGAGGAGACCTGCCCGGCGCCGGCGCCTAGACTTCCAGATTGGGGGGCGGCCTCCGAATCCAGCTCGCCGTTGCGCGGTCTGGCCCGTGCCGATCGTTCTGATCGCTCCGATCGGTCGTCCCTGCCGGACACGAATTCCAAGGAGAATGTGATGAACAACAGACTCACGCTCGCAGGCGCCTGCCTGTGCCTCCTCGCAGGTGCTGCGTTGGCCGACGAGGGCATGTGGATGCCGCGCCAGATAGCCGACCTCGCGCCGGAGCTCAAGGCGGCGGGGATGACGCTCGACCCGGCGAAGCTCACCGACCTCACCGGCGACCCGATGGGTGCGGTCGTCTCGCTCGGCGGCTGTACCGCCTCGTTCGTCTCGCCGCAGGGCCTGATCATCACCAACCATCACTGCGTCTACGGCTCCATGCAGTTCAACTCGACTCCCGAGCGCAACCTGATCGCCAACGGATTCCTCGCTGCCGAGCTCTCCGAGGAGCTGCCGGCCGCTCCGGGCACTTACGTCTACGTCACCACCGGCATCCGCGACGTGACGAAGGAGGTTCTGGGCAACCCGGCGGCGAAGCTCCTCGACGCCGACTACGCGCGCCAGGTCGAGCGCCGCAGCCGCATGCTGGTCGACGCCTGCGAGAAGCCGGGCGGGCGGCGCTGCAGCGTGGCGCGGTTCTACGAAGGCTCGCTCTTCCTCGAAGTCACCCAGATGGAGATCCGCGACGTGCGGCTCGCCTATGCCTCCGGCGAAGGGATCGGCAACTTCGGCGGTGAGGTCGACAACTGGATGTGGCCGCGCCACACCGGCGATTTCGGCTTCCTGCGCGCCTATGTCGGGCCGGACGGCAAGCCCGCCGACTTCGCCAAAGAGAACGTCCCCTATCGTCCGCAGCACTTCATGAAGATGGCGACCGAAGGGGTGAAGGAGGGCGACTTCGTCTGGATCGCCGGCTACCCCGGACGCACCTTCCGCTATCGCACCCTTGACGAGGTCGAGACGGCGCACGACTACTCCCTGCCGCAGTCGGTGAAGTGGTCGAAGGACCAGATCGCCATCCTGGAGATGGAGAACCTGCGCGGCACCGAGGTCGAGCTCGCCAACTACGGGCGCGTCCGCGGCATGGCGAACGGCATGAAGAAGTACGAAGGGCAGCTCCTCGCAATGCGTGGCGGCGCGGTCGAGGCGCAGCGCGCGGCGCGGGAGCAGGAGCTCGAGAAGCTCGCGACCGGGGGCGCGTCACCGCTGGCGACGCTGCGCTCGATGAACGCCCTTCGCCGCGAGACCGAGCAACGCGACACGGTGCTCGCCTGGCTCGGACGCTCGTCGCCGATGCTCAGCCAGGCGATGACGATCTGGCGGATGTCCGAAGAGCGCCCGAAGGCCGATCTCGATCGCGAGGACGGCTTCCGCGATCGCGATCTCAGTCGCTACCGCCAGGGGGTCGCGCGCGCCCAGCGCTCGATCGAACCGGCGAGCGATCGCGCGACCCTCCGCTACGCCCTGCAGCAGGCGGTCGCGCTGCCGGCCGGCCAGCGCATTGCGGTGCTCGATGCCGAGCTCCAGGAGACCGGCAAGGCCGACGACGAGACGCGGATCGAGGCGCTGCTCGACAAGCTCTACGCCGGGACGAAGATGGCCGATCTCGCGGCGCGCAAGGAGGCGGCCGAGCAGTCCTCCGCCGATCTCGCCAAGCGCGGCGACAGCATGCTCGACCTGGCGAGGAAGATGGCACCGCTCGCCGCGGAGCGCCGCGAGGCCGACCGCGCCTTCGAGGGCGCGACGTTGCGCATCCGTCCGGAGTACATGAAAGGGCTCGAGAAGCTCGCTGGCGGCAGGCTCTATCCGGACGCCAACAGCACGCTGCGTTTCACATACGGCAAGGTCACCGGCTACGTGCCGCGCGACGGCGTCGCCTACGGGCCGCAGACCTCTCTCGCCGGTGTCGTCGCGAAGACGACCGGGGAGCGGCCGTTCGACTCGCCACCGGCGCTCGTCGAGGCGGCCAAGGCCGTGCCCTCGCCCTATATCGACAAGGGGCTGGGCAGCGTCCCGGTCGACTTCCTCTCCACCTGCGACATCACCGGCGGCAACTCCGGCTCGGCGACGCTCAACGGCAAGGGGGAGATCGTCGGTCTCGCCTTCGACGGCAACTGGGAGGGCGTGGTCTCCGACTTCCTCTTCGACCCGGCCAGCGTGCGCACCATCCACGTCGACGCGGTCTACATCCGCTGGGTGATGGACGAAGTCGACAAGGCCCACAACCTGCTGCGCGAGATGGCGCTCCCGGTCCACACCCCGGACCACTAGAGGCGGAGGTTCAGCGGGCGCGACGCGGTCCAAGCCGCGTCGCGCCGCCGGACGGCCGTCCCGCTCGCGGCCTCGCTAGGAAGCTCGGATTTTC
>JAGPDF010000079.1:3791-21579 GCA_018057705.1 Thermoanaerobaculia bacterium
ATGGCGCTCCCGGTCCACACCCCGGACCACTAGAGGCGGAGGTTCAGCGGGCGCGACGCGGTCCAAGCCGCGTCGCGCCGCCGGACGGCCGTCCCGCTCGCGGCCTCGCTAGGAAGCTCGGATTTTCTCGGGCCAGATCTCCGGCGCTCTGCCGTCGTAGGCGGGCTTGCGGCGGGCGGCTTCGGCGAGGCGTTTCGCGTCGATCCAGATCGAGTGCACGTAGATCACCGGGACGAGGGCGAGCAGCAGGAGCGTGGCGTTCCACAGGAGGTACCAGAGCGGCGTGCCGCGCACGAGGATTTCGATCTCGTCGAAGAAGATGACCTCGCAGGCGCCGTTTCCGGAGTCGGTCCGCTCGGTGCTCGAGGCTCGCCAGAAGTCCTGCCAGTCGTCGAGTTGATAGTGGACCAGAGCGCCTCTGACCCGGATCTGGTCTCCGATGCGGATCTTCTCGAGGTCGGAACGAAGACTCTCCCGGTCCGTGATCATGTGGTTGTTCGACATCTTCGAGCCCGCGAACCGGACGCCCTCCGGATAGCGGTAGTAGCAGGTCCAGGGACCGCTTTCGAACGAGACCCTGCCGAGCTCGCCCGATTCGAGGTTGCTCCCCCACACCACACAGAGGTCCTTCGTGTCGATGGACGAGCTGTCGTGGTAGATGTCCGCGACACTCTCGATGTCGTTGTGGCTCACGACCAGGCCCCAGAGATGGTACTCGGCCACCGGCCGAACCCGAACCGTCCGGCCCTCATGGCTCATCTCGAAGGGCTCGCGCTCCGTGAAGCCCTGGAGCGGATCCTGGAGCAGCGCCGGATCGATCCCGGAGGGCTCCGGGAAGTCGCCTTTGTTCGTCCCGGCGACGAGGAGCAGCACGACGAGGGCGAGGGTGGCCCAACCGAGGGCCCGCCGACGGCCGTCCAGGGGGGCGTAGAGGGTCGCCCGGGAGGGAACCGGCGCGGCGGGATGGGGAGGAGCGGACATTCCGGGTCTTCGTTGGCCGACCCGGAGACTACAACTTCGCCCGCGAGGATGCGTCGACGTTGCCGCGAAGGGCGGTACGGCTATCCTCCCGGCTGGCGCCTCGTTAGACTTCCTGCAGCGATGACTCTCGAATCGACGGACAGGATCCCGGTCTCCGGGGTGGCGCAGCGTCAGCTCGAGAGCCTTCGCGGCCTGCTGCGGCGCGATTTCCTCACGGGCGCGGACTGGGTGCGGGCGCTTTCGGAGACCGCCCAGATGGCGCGGGAGGCGCTCGGCGCGCACACCGCCCTCGTCGCCCTGCACGACCCCCTGGCCACCGAGACCTCCGCCTGGACGGCGCGCACCCACGACGGGGAGGCGGTCGCCGGCGAGACGATCCGCCTGGTCGCTTCGCTCTCCGTGCTCGAGCGCGTGCGGGCCACGGGCGAGGCGGCACTTTCGCTCGAAGAGTTGCCCCACCTGCTGCGATCGAAGAGCGCCACCGCGCACGACCTGCGCAGTGTCCTCGCGGTGCCGATCTGGTTCTGGGGCGGCGAGGCCCGGGCTCACCCCGTTTCCGGACCGGATGCCGGCCCCGATGCCCCCCCCGATGCCGGCCCCGGGCCCCCCGAACGCCGCTTCGGAGGCTGCCTGTACGCTGACCGGCGGGGAAGCGACCGGCCTTTCGACGCCGCCGACGTCGAGCTGGTGCGCGATCTCGCGGCGGTCGCCGAGCGCAACCTCTCGCTCCTTCGGCAGCTCGGGCAGGTCGAGCGCAAGCTCTCGCGGGCGGAAGGCGAAGTCGAGCTCGTGCGCGGCGCCGCGGCCGAGGCCTACCGCCTGGGGCACTACGAGTCGCGCGATCCCGGTTTCACCGCCGAAGTGCTCGAGCCTCTGCGGCGCGCCGCCCGCGCCGGCAAGGTCGGGGTGTTGCTGCTCGGACCGACCGGCACGGGCAAGACTCACCTCGCGCGCGCCTTTCACTACGAGTCGACGCGCGGTTGCGGGCCGTTCGTGGTGCTCGACTGCGGGCAGGTGACCTCCGCCGAGGGCCTCGGGGCGGAGCTCTTCGGCTTCGCGAAGAAGTCCGGCTTCTCGGCGCCGGCCGAAGGGCGCCTCGGCAAAGCCGAGCTCGCCGACGGCGGCACGCTCTTGCTCGACGAGATCGGAGCCCTGCCGATCGAGCTTCAGCAGCGCCTCCTGCGGCTCATCCAGACCGGGCGTTTCTCGCCGCTCGGCTCGTCGGAAGAGCGCCAGGTCGACGTGCAGGTGGTCGCGGCAGCGAATCAGGATCTGGACGAGCTCATCCGGCTGGGACGTTTCCGGGAGGATCTCTACTGGCGCCTGGCCGAGATCAGCGTCCGGGTGCCGACGCTCGACCGCCGCCGGGCCGACATCCGCGGTTTCGCCGACCTCTTCCTGCGCGCCGCCCGGCAGCGCTTTGCGCGGCCCGAGATCGGCGGCTTCGCCGAAGAGTCGTACTCCGCCCTCATCGATCACGACTGGTCGGTCGCCGGAAACCTCCGCGGGCTGGAGCACGCGGTGAATCGTTCGGTCCTGCTCGCCCCGGCGGGGACGACCCGGCTGGCGTGCTCGATGCTCATGTTCGAGCCGCTGCGGCGCCCGCCCGCGTCTGCGGACGGCGCGCCAGCCGGCGGCGCGGAGGAGAGCCCGGCCTCGGCCCTCGCGGCGCTCCTGCGGCGCAAGATCGTCGAGCATCGTGCGGTCGTCGCGCGGATCGCCGAAGACCCGGAGGTTCTGCGGGCGTTCGCCGTCCAGGGCGCCACGGTCCCGGCCTCGACGCTGCGCCTGCGTCTGCGCCAGCTGGGCCTGGACGGCGAGCTCGAAGCGGTGCGCGAGGACGACAAAGTCGACATCACCGCGGTGCGCCGTGCGCTCCTGCGCCACGGCTCGGCCGAAGAGGCGGCACGCGTGCTCGGCATCTCGCGCGACAGCCTGCAGTGGGTTCTTCGGCGTGCCGGCCTCACGGTGCGCAAGGTGATTGCCGAGGGTCGGATTTGATTCGAGCCCGGCTCGCGCTCCCGCTGGTGCTGGCCTGGGCTCTGCTCGTCGCAGCGGGCGGGTGGGCGCTCGACCCGCAGCGTCTCCTGTCTCAATATCGCTCCCAGGTCTGGGGAACGGCCGAGGGGCTGCCTTCGATGTCGATCGCCGTCATCGCCCAGACACCGGACGGCTATCTCTGGGTCGGAACGACCGAGGGCCTCGCACGCTTCGACGGCAGCCGATTCGTCGTCTTCGATCGTTCGAATACTCCCGCCTTCAAGCTCAACGAGATTCGCTCTCTGTTCGTCGACCGGCGCGGTGCCCTCTGGGTAGGTTTCGCGGGCTCGGGACTGGTCAAGTTCGAAGACGGCGCCTTCGTCGAAGTCGACTCGATGGAGAGGTCCGTTCATTGGATCGGCGAGGATGCACGAGGCTTGTGGGTTGCCGGCCTGGGTGGATTGTGGAGGCGCAACGGTGACGCCAAGGACGTCATGGTGCTCGGCGTCGAAAAGCCCAGTGTGTCGTCAGCGACGTTCGATGGCAAGGGCGCGATCTGGCTCCGGATGACCGACGGCAGGGTGATGACGGAACGGACCCCAGGCGCCTTCGAGACGGTGAACAGGCCCGGGCGCGCCGACCAGGGTGAGCCTTCGAAGATCTGGCTCAACGCCGAAGGAGAGGTTTCGACCTTCACTTCCCTGATCGGATGGACCTGGCGGAGCGGGCACTGGGAGCGACAGCCGCTGCAGTTGCCAACCGGGGTAGGAGCGGGGGGAAACGTCCTGGTCGACTCGGATCGCGTCAGCTGGATCGGACTGTATCCGTCCGGTGGCACCGCCCGGGCCAAGGGTGACCGGGTGGAGGTTTTCGCGCCGCAGCACCCGGCGGCTCTCGGACGGTTCGGTCCCATGTTGGAGGATAGTGAAGGCAATCTCTGGCTGGGTAGCTGGACGCACGGGCTGATGCGCCTCTCGGACGGGCCGATGGCGTCCTGGTCAACCTCAGAGGGGCTTTCGAGTGATGGCGCCCGTACCCTGCTCGAGGGCGACGACGGCACGATCTGGGTGGGGACGACCGATGGGTTGAACCGGATCTCGGGGACCGGGGTGAGCTGGTTTCGACAGCCACAACCGCCCGCCGCCCAGCGAGCGTACAACTGGTTCTATGCGATTGCGACGGACGGCCAAGGTGGACTGATGCTGGGGACGCACGCCGGCCTCGCGCGATGGAGCGATGGCAGAATCCGGAAGAGTCCCCATCTCCGCAATATGCCCGGCGTCGGAGTGTTCTCGCTCCTCCGCGCGAGGGATGGCGCTATCTGGGCCGGCGCGGCGCTCGACTCGACGACGCAGGCGCCGCTCTACCGGTTCGTCGGTGACCGCTCCTCCGGCTTCTGGTTCGACACCGTCATCGTTTTCGCGTTGCTCGAGGACCAGCGCGGGAGCATCTGGGCGGCGGCGAAGGGCGGGCTGTTCGAAGTCAAGGTCGACGGTTCGGTCGTGCGCCATTCGACGCCGGTCGAGCCGCTTCACCAACTCTTCATGAGCGCCACCGAGGACTCGCGCGGCGACCTCTGGTTCGGGACTCTCGAGGGTGGCATCGTGCGGTACCACGACGGTGAGTTCCGCCTGCTGCGCAGGCAGGACGGCCTCTTCGACGATACCGCCTGGGCGATCGTCGATGACGGTCTCGGGTACCTGTGGGTCTCGTGCGCGCGCGGTCTCTATCGCATGGCGCATACCGATCTCGACGCCTATTTCGCCGGCGTGGCTCCGAAGGTGCGCTATCGCCGGTTCGGTGTCGAGGACGGTCTCGCCTCGGCGACCTTCGAGGGTGGCAACGGCAATGCCGGAATCCGGGCAAGCGACGGCAGACTCTGGTTCGCTTCCATGAAGGGTGCCGTCGTCGTTGATCCCGCGATCATCGAACCGGTTCCCCGCCCGACCGCTCGTATCGAAGAAGTCCGCATCGACGGGGAACGCGTCGGTCTCGAGCGGCCGATCGCTTTGCGCCCGGGCGCCTATCGTCTCGAGCTCAACTACACCGGGTTTCACTTTCGCGCGCCCAACCGGCTCCGATTTCGCTATCGCCTCGGTGGCGTCGACCGTGACTGGATCGACGCCGGCTCGCGTCGCCTCGCCGAATACCCCGCGGTGCCCGCGGGCGCGCACCTTTTTACAGTCGAGGCCTCACTCGACGGCGAAAACTGGGGCGCCGCAGCGAGTCTCCCGGTCTCGATCGCGACACCCCACTGGCGGCGTCCCTGGTTCTTCGGGGTCATGGCGCTCGCGCTCGTGGCGGTCGGGCTCGCCGTTCAGCGCACCCGAGTGAGCCAGCTCCGACGCCGGGCTATGGAGCTCGAGGGCATGGTCGATTTCAGCCGCAGCGTAGCCGGGGTGCTCGAGCCGGAAGAGATCGGCCGCCAGCTCGAGCGCGCTCTCGTCGCGCGTTGGGGGGAGGCGCCGCGGCTGGTCCTCGCGGCGCGCGAGGGGCGGGCGGTCCAGCGCATCGCGGCGCGGCTCGACACGGAGCTCGAGCTCGACCCGGAGGGCACGGCGGAGCTCTTCGCCGACTGGCGGCGGCCGCTGCGTCTCGCGGAGGCGATGATGGACGCGGCGAACGCCGCGGGTCCGCTGGGCGCGCTCTATCGCGCGGGCCTCCTGCTCGCAGTCCCGCTGGTCTCGGGAGAGACCGCGTTCGGCCTTCTGGCGGTCGGGGGCGAGCGCGCCCGCCACGGGCGGGAAGAGGATCTCGCGCAGCTCTCGGCGCTCGCCGCGCAGGCGGCGATGGCGCTCGAGGGCGCCTGGCAGGCGCAGGAGGCGACGCGCTGGCGGCACGTCTCGGAGGCCCGCGGCGAGTGGCTTCAGCTCGACCTCCCGGCGCGGCTGGTCTTCGCGACCGTGGCGCGCCACGGCTACGCCGGCACGGTGACGGACAGCGAAGTGCGCCAGGCCCTGGAGTCGGTCTTCAGCGTGTCGCCGGGCACGACGGCGCGCATCGACGCGGCGATCGCCCGGCTGGTGGCCGAGCGCATCCTGTCGCGCGGCGCGCCCGCGGGCGAGGCCTCGACGGAATTGCGGGTGGAGCGGGATCAATGGCTGCTGCTGCCCGAGATTCGCCTGCCTCTGGCCGAGATCGTCCGTCAGTCGGCGCAGAAGATCGGCGCCTACCAGCTCATCGAGCGCATCGGCGCCGGCGGCATGGGCGAGGTCTATCGCGCCGTGAACGTGCACGACGGCACCCCCGCCGCGGTGAAGATCCTCTTTCCCGAGCAGACCGCCGATCCGACGGCGCGCAAGCGTCTGGAAGGGGAGGGCGAGATCGTCGCGGCGATTCAGCATCCGGGCATCGTCCGGCTGCTCGAGCGCGGTGAGCACGGCGGGCGGCTCTATCTCGCGATGGAGCTGCTGCCGGGCGACACGCTGGCGCAGCGCCTGACCCGGCGCAAGCTCTCGGAGCGCCGGGCGCTGCAGATGGGCGCCCAGATCGCGTCGGCACTGGCCGCGCTGCACATGCACGGGGTGATCCACCGCGACGTCACCGCGGGCAACATCATGTGTCTGCCCGACGGCCGCTTCGTTCTGCTCGATTTCGGCCTGGCGCGCGGCGCGGCGCGCACGACGCTCACCGAGGCGGCGACGATGGTCGGCACGCTGCCGTACATGGCGCCCGAGATCCTGCGCTCGGAGTCGGTGGACGAAGCGAGCGACCTCTGGTCACTGGGCGTCGTGCTCTTCGAAGCGCTCATCGGCCACCTGCCCTGGGGCGAGGGACAGCCGACGCTGCAGATGGCGCTCGCCATCGCCCGCCTCGACACCTCGCCGGAGGTGCTCGCCAGCGCGCCCCTGCGCACCGGCGTCGCGGCGCTGCTCGCCGAGCTCTTGCACCCGGACGCGCGCCGCAGGATGCGCGACGCCGCCGCGGTCGCCGCCCGGCTCGAAGCGCTCGCCGCCGACGCCAACGCCGCGAGCGGCGAAGTCGCGCTGCACATCGGCTGAGGCTCGACCGTCCTCGCGGACGGCCTCCGTGGGTCAGCGGTAGAGAGGCGACCGCCTCAGGGTGCCGCGGTCCGGCGCTGGATCCAGGCGTCTAGGTCGCCCTCTAGATCCCGGCCACGGTGGAATCCGCGCTCGACGATCGCTCGCACGGCGGTGCGCGCCCTTTCGAGCTCCCGGGCGTCGCAAGCCTCCACGAGGACGCGGAGGTCGTCCAAATCAGCCGGACGACGCTGCTGATCATGCGAAAGGAGCTTCATCGCGACCAGGTGTCCTGTCCGCGCGACCGGTAGATCGAGGTCGCGCGCCAGCCGCATGCGTTCAGCGGCCGCTGCAATCTCGACCTCGACTCCGCAGGCCGCGAACAGGAGGTCGACGAGGAGAGAGTTCGTCGCCGCACCCGGGGGGAGCATTCGGACGGTGCCAATTCTGCCCCTCTGCTCCTGTTCCAGGAGGGTATCGAGCTCGTAGTCGCGCTTTCGCAGCGCTGCAACGACCCGCTCCGCACTGTGATCGGAGTCGACCGCGACGGCCAAGTCGATGTCCTGGGTGAATCGGGGTCGGGCGCGAGCACCGACAGCGAGGCCGCCCACCAGGGCCCACGGATCTCCGATCTGATCGAGATCGACGGCGACCCGGGCGAGCAGACGGAGGATATGGCTCACGCCGCGGTGGCAGAGCTCGGACGGGTCGAGGGTCGCCCGGCATCCCCGCGCGGAGCGCGCAGCCATGCCGCCTGGAGAGCGTCGATCTCTGCATCGGTCGCCTCCGGATGCTCACGTCGAAGGCGCCACCAGTGAATCTCGAGGCCGGCTTCGACGAGGTCGAGCGCAACCCGCAGACGGGTCTCTGCCGACTTCGTGTCCGTGCCAGCGGAAAGGTCGGAAGCAGAGGTCACCGAGGGGATTCTAGCGCCACAGTCCGCTGACAGGAGCAGACAGCTCGAAGCCAGGACGTGAACGCCGTAGAGGTGCGTTTCGAGCGGAGTCGGTGGCAAGCGCGAGGACGCTCGATCCTTCTCGACGACGCGGCGAGGAAGATGCCGCCCCTGCCCCGGAGCGATCTGTGCTGCGCGCACACGTGTGTGTGGCAGACACGCATTTGCCACCCCAGAATCTGCCAGTAGAGGTTGCTAAGTCTCATATTTGCAACGGTTGGTCTCGCTTCTCGAGCTGGCTCAGGTTGTGCTCATGGTGCAGTCAGCCATGCGAAAGATCTATCTGACGAAGCGACCAGACGAGCCGGGTGCGGACGGGCGGGGAGCGCTGGCGGCGCTCGACGCGGCGGAGCAGTCGGCCGCGACGGCAATCGCGGCCTCGGTGCCGCGCTCGCTCGAGCTCGCCGACTGGATCTACTCCGCCGGCCTCGAAGCCCGCGGCTGGCACGAAGTGACGCGCGTCCTGGCCTCGGCGTTGGGCGCCAGGCGCTGCTGGCTGCTCGCCACCGAGACCGGCCGTTCGCGGATCGTCGCAGCGAGCGACCTCCCGGTTCCGGGAGGGGGCTACGGAATAACGGCTGGGGGGGTTGGCGGGGCTGGTTCGCCTGGCTCGGCCGGCGGAGCTGGCTCGGGAGCCCCTGCGACCTCCGAATGGGCCGGCGATCCACCGGGCGACGCCGCAGTGGATCTCGGCGGCGACGAAGGGTTGCGGCTGGTCTTCGAACGCGCTCCGTTCGGTCCCGAAGAGCGCGACTTCGTGCGCATGCTCGGACGGCACATCGTGCGTTCGCGGGTTCTCGCCCGGGCGCTGGCGCGGGCCGAAGCGCGCGGCCACCTCGCCTCCGCAGCGCTCGACCGGATGGCGATGGGCGTGGTGATCCTCGACGGCGAAGGCCGCGTCGCGCATCTCAATCCGGCGGCGCGCCGCCGGCTCGGGTCGGAGTGCGGCGTCACGTTGCTCGTCGACCGCCTGGAGTTCGCCGACCCGGAGCTCGAGAAGCGGCTGCGCGTGCTGCGCGAGCGCCAGCACGAGACCGGGACCGAACCCCGCCGCCTCGCCTCGGAGCTCCTGCGCGCCCCGCGCAACGCCGAGCGCCCGCCGCTCGACATTCTCGCCGTGTCGCTCGACGGCCTCGACCTCGCCCAGGGCGGCGCCGCGATGGCGCTCTTCCTCTCCGACGCCGACCACGCCTCGGAGACCCCGGCCTCGGTCCTCCAGCGGCTCTACGGCCTCACCGCTGCCGAATCGCGAGTCGCCGGCGAAGTCCTCCGCGGCAGCGGCATCGACGAAGCCGCGACTCACCTCGGCCTCAAACGCGAAACCGTCCGCACCCACCTCAAACACGTCTTCGCCAAAGTCGGCACCACCCGCCAGGCCGACCTCGTCCGCCTCCTCCTCACCGGAGCGGCGGGGGTGCGGTGGGAGTAACGAACATCCCGTCATCCTCTTGCCGCCTGCCGGATCTCACCCGATCGGGGGACGACAGCCACAGGACTGGCGTTCTAGCCTGCAGACCGAAAGTTCTCGACAGTTGGATCTTCAAGGATCGGATCGTAAGAGGTGCGGCGCTTTGCGCTCCGCGCGCTTACGCAAACGGGAGGTAGGCATGAGCCTTCGACGTTGGGCAGTGGCGATGGGACTCTTCACCTTGGGGTGGGTCGCTGCAGCGAGCGCCGCGGCCCCGCCAGGGTCGGCGCTGGAACGTCTGGAGACAATCGATCCGCGACTCGTCGCGACCCTCGACCCGGTCGTTCGCGCCGGCTTGGCCCGGATCTCTCCCGAACAGGAGGAGGCAATTCGCTCCGGCGCCGCGTTGTCTTCGATCACGATGCTCGATGGCGGGAATCTCCTCGCTTTCCTGCAGCAAGAATTCGGTCTCGGAGCTCTCTCGATTCCCTTCTTCTCCATCGACGGTGGCGGCGGTGCGGGATCCGGATCCGGAGGCCGCTTCCGCCTGCAAGGGGCGATCGGTCAGCCGGACTCCGGAGTGGGCAGCGCCGGAGCGATCGAGCTGCACGGCGGGTTCTGGCCGGCGGATCGGGTGAACGTCTTCCGCGGCGACTTCGAGACCGGAAATGCCTCCTACTGGAGTGCGACGGTTGCCAACTAGAGAGCTGCTACTTCCGGCACTGCCCAGCAGCGTCCGGTTTCAGATACTCAACGACTTCAGGAGGTCGCAGATGACGATCGTTCGACGGTTGCGGGCTGGCGGAGCGACGGCGGCAGCGAAGACGCTCTTGACGGTGGTGCTCTGGATGCTGGCGGCCGGAGCTGCGATCGCACAAGGGACCTCGTTCACCTATCAGGGACAGATGTACGACGGTGGAGCGCCGGCGAACGGCGACTATGACTTCGAGTTCGAGGCCTTCGTCGACGCCGGCGGGACGACGTCGATCGGCGTTCTCTCGACGCACGCCGCGGTCCCGGTGGTCGAAGGGCGCTTCACGGTGATCGTCGATTTCGGCGCCGATGTTTTCGACGGGCCCTCGCGCTGGATCGAGATTCGCGTCCGCCCCACCGGCAACCCGACCTACGTCACGATCACTCCGCTGCAGGAGGTGACCGCGACGCCCTACGCCATCAACGCGGACAAGATCGACGGTTTCGACGCGATCGACCTGCAAGGCGCCGAAGGTCCTCCGGGACCAGAGGGGCCGCCGGGACCGACAGGGGCAACGGGTCCCGCGGGCGCGCCGGGAGCGGCCGGCCGCACGGTGCTCAATGGTCTGGGCATTCCGGCGATCGGGGTCGGCGTCGACGGTGACTTCTACATCGATCTCAACACCGACTCGATCTGGGGCCCGAAGGGATTCTTCGTCGCCGGCAGCTGGGCGAGCACCGGCCCGGTGAGCCTGGTCGGCCCGCAGGGCGTCGCCGGGCCGCAGGGTGTCCAGGGCGTGCCCGGTGCGACGGGGGCGCAGGGACCGGCCGGCGCGGTCGGTCCTGCCGGTGCCACGGGAGCCACCGGTACGACCGGAGCCGCGGGTGCGGCAGGCCCCGCCGGTGCGGCCGGCAAGTCGGTGTTGAACGGCACGATCCCGCCCGGGGACGGATTCGGCAGCGACGGCGACTTCTACCTCGACACTGTCGCGGACGCGATCTACGGCCCGAAGGGCAGCGTGCTGGCAGGCTCGTGGTCGGGAACCGGACCCACTCCTCTGGTAGGGCCGCAGGGCCCCCAGGGAGTCGCCGGCCCGACGGGTCCGCAAGGCCCGATCGGCCCGGATGGCGCGCCTGGCGCGACCGGAGCCACTGGTGCGACTGGCGCAACCGGCGCGACGGGCGCGCAGGGAATTCAGGGTCCGATCGGTCCGGGTGGACCCATCGGTCCCGCTGGCGCGGATGGCCTCGACGGGCGGACGATTCTCAGCGGTCTCACCGATCCGAACAACGGCATCGGCGTCGACGGCGACTTCTATCTCAACACCATCGATTCGGAGCTCTGGGGCCCGAAGACGCTGGGCGGCTGGCTCGGGACGGGCCCGGTCGCCCTCATCGGACCGATTGGGGCGACGGGCCCCGCTGGCGCCACCGGCGCGACGGGCGCGACTGGCGCCACCGGTTCCACCGGACCGCAAGGTCCGATCGGTCCTACGGGTCCTCAGGGTTCCACCGGACCGCAGGGTTCGACCGGCCCGCAAGGTCCGACGGGCCTCACCGGAGCGACCGGAGCGCAGGGTCCGATCGGCCCCATCGGGCTCACCGGTCCCATCGGAGCCAGCGGGCCGTCAGGTGCCGACGGCACCGACGGTATCGACGGCGTCGATGGCCGGACGATCTGGAGCGGCCTCACCGATCCGAACAACGGCGTCGGTGTCGATGGCGACTTCTTCATCAACGCTCTCGACTCCGAGCTCTGGGGACCCAAGGCGGGAGGCGATTGGGGCGGCACGGGTCCCGTAGCGATGGTGGGTCCGATCGGGGCGACGGGCCCCGCGGGTGCGACGGGCGCCACCGGTTCGACCGGACCGCAGGGTCCGATCGGCCCGGCGGGTGCCCAGGGACCGACCGGGCCGGGCGGCCCGACCGGTCCGGCGGGGCCGACCGGACTGACCGGCCCCCAGGGACCGATCGGTGCGACCGGTGCCCAGGGTCCGATCGGATTGACCGGAGCCACGGGGGCGACTGGCGCCACTGGAGCCATCGGCCCGCAGGGCCCGCTGGGTCCCATGGGGCCGCAGGGGTCGACCGGTCTGCAGGGACCGATCGGTCCGATCGGGCCTCAGGGGCCGGCGGGAGTCGACGGCCTCGACGGCGCGGACGGCCTCGACGGCCGCACGATTCTTTCGGGTCTCGGTGTTCCGGGTCCGCTGGATGGCGAGGACGGGGACTACTTCATCGACTACACGGCGAATGTCCTCTACGGTCCGAAGAGTGGCGGGCTCTGGCCCGTTGGCGACTCTCTTGTGGGGCCTCCAGGCGCGGATGGTGTCGACGGCAATGACGGTGCGACCGGACCTCAGGGTCCGGCCGGGCCCATCGGCCCCGGGGGCCCCGGGGGGCCCATCGGACCGATCGGGCCGCAAGGTCCCGCAGGTCCTGCCAGTCCCTGGGAGCTGGGAACCGGTTTCGTCTTCGAGGACGACGGCAACGTCGGGATCGGGCCGCGCAACTGGGTGCTCGAGCAGCCCACCTTCGACCTGGAAGTCGCAGGCGACGCCAACGTCGATCTCGGCTCGTTCTCGGTCGGTTCCGCCGGCAGCGCGACGGACCGCGACTGGGTTCTGTCTCCACCCACGGCGACGGTCGAAGTCGACGGCACGCTGTTGGTCACCGGTGCGGATGCCGGTGAAGGTGTCGTCACCGCGGACGCGTTCGTGGGCAACGGCAGCCTGCTCGCCGACCTCGACGGCGACGAGATCACCTCGGGCATCGTCCTCGAGCCGCGGATCGATCCGTTGATCGCTCGCGTGGCGGATGTCGACGGCGATTTCGTCAACGAGACCGGTGACGCCATGACGGGGAACCTCACCGTCGGCGGTTCGATCTCGCTCGACGCCGGTACCGGTGCGGTGGCGGCAGCGACGTTTGCGGGCGACGGCAGCGACTTGACCAACCTCGATGGCGGTGCGGTCACCACGGGCATCGTGCTCGAACCCCGGATCGACCCGGCGATCGCCCGCGTCGCGGACGCCGACGGCGACTACGTCAACGTCACCGGCGACACGATGTCCGGAAATCTCGCGGTCGGTGGCGCGATCAGTCTCGACGCCGGTACCGGCGGCGTGGCAGCTTCGACCTTCACCGGCAGCGGCGCCGGGCTGAGCAGCCTGCCGGCGGCGAATCTGGTGGGCGGTCCGGTTCCGGATGGGGTGATCGACAGCCTGGTCACGCGCGACGGCGAGGTCTTCGGTCTGGTGCTCGCTACCGACGGCAGCGGCAGCCTCCTCGATGCCGACCTGCTCGATGGGATCGATTCCGCCGCCTTCCTCGGGGCGGATACCGCACTCGACGCGCGGCTGGATGCCCTCGAAGGGGCCTCCCGCTTCTACGTCGATCCGGCGACGGGAGCTCCCGCCGGCCCCACCTACGACACGATCGCGAACGCACTCGTGGCGGCGGGAGCCGCGGCGACCGGCAGCAGCCAGGTCGTGGTCATGGTCAAGGGTGGGACCTACAACGAGAATCTCGTCATCCCAGACTACGTCCATGTGGTGGCCGAGAGCGGCAACCTCAACTATTCGACGGTGCTTCAGGGTTCGGTGACGTATAGCGGCAGCGGCCGGGCGTCGCTGGCGAACTTCTACATCACGACGGGTAACGTCGGCGGCCTGGTCAATGTTTCGGGCAGCGGAACGCTCGAGATCTTCAGCACGTCGATCGACAATACGGCAGTCGGTCCTGTGGCGACGGTAGCGACCGGCCGGCTGATCGTCAACGACGGGGTGATCCGGTCGACGGCGGGAACGGGCGGGGCGGCGACCGTGGTGGTCACGAGCGGCCAGTTCCAGTCGTACCGCACCAACCTGACGGAAGCGGTCGGCGGGCGCGCCCTGTCGGCGTCGTCCGGCAGCGCGAGCGTTTTCGGACCGGCGACGGTGACCGGTCAGATCGACTACAGCGGCACCGCGACGGGTACGGTTTCCCAGGTCAACGTGGTCCACATGGCAGCGTCGCCGGTCGTCACGACGTCGACGAATCCCAACGGCATCACGCTGACGCTCTCGGGCCTGATCACCGGCGCGACGCCGGCGGTGAACAACGCTGTCGGCAGCGTCGTCGTGCACGCGATGCTCGGCTTCCTGCCGGCCTATGCCGGCACGACGTTCGGCTCGCCGGGTACGGCTTTCGTGGCGCCCGGCGGCCCGGCCTCGTTCCGGGGCGATGTGGCGGTGTCGAGCAACGTGACGGTTGGGGGGAACCTGACCGTCGCGGGGACCTTCAGCGCTTCGGGCATCGATGCCGACACGCTGGACACGCTGGATTCGGCGCAGTTCCTGCGCTCGGACCAGAGCGACTCGATGACGGGCACCCTCACCGCCACCGCCTTCTCGGGTGACGGCGCGGCCCTGACCAATGTCGATGCCGAGACGGTCGATGGTGTCGATTCGACTCAGATCGTCCAGACGTCGGGCAACTGGACGATGACCGGCACCCTGCAGTCGGCCGGCTTCATCGGCGACGGCTCGGCGTTGACCGGGGTCGCAGCAGCGAACTCGGATCTGCTCGACAGCCTGGACAGCACACAGTTCCTGCGCTCCGACCAGAGCGCGACCTTGACGGGCACGCTCACCGCGACGGCGTTCTCTGGCGACGGCGCCGCGTTGACGAATCTCAACGGCGATGCGATCGCAACCGGGACGGTCGATCCGACGGTGATCGACCCCCTGATGGCGACCGACGCCGAGGTTCTCGCGGCTTCGTCGGCCCTGCAGATCCAGATCGACGCCCTGGAGAGTGGCGCCCAGTTCGTCGTCGATCCGACGCTGGGATCGGATGCACCTCCGTTCTTCGCATCGATCGGCTCGGCGATCGCGGCGGCGCAGGCGTTCGTTACAGCGGAGTCGCTGCCGGCAACGGTGGTGGTCAAGGCCGGCACCTACGGCGAGGACTTGATCCTTACCGACTCGGTCCATGTGGTGGCCGAGAGTGGCAACCTCAACTATTCGACGGTGCTTCAGGGTTCGGTGACGTATAGCGGCAGCGGCCGGGCGTCGCTGGCGAACTTCTACATCACGACGGGTAACGTCGGCGGCCTGGTCAATGTTTCGGGCAGCGGAACGCTCGAGATCTTCAGCACGTCGATCGACAATACGGCAGTCGGTCCTGTGGCGACGGTAGCGACCGGCCGGCTGATCGTCAACGACGGGGTGATCCGGTCGACGGCGGGAACGGGCGGGGCGGCGACCGTGGTGGTCACGAGCGGCCAGTTCCAGTCGTACCGCACCAACCTGACGGAAGCGGTCGGCGGGCGCGCCCTGTCGGCGTCGTCCGGCAGCGCGAGCGTTTTCGGACCGGCGACGGTGACCGGTCAGATCGACTACAGCGGCACCGCGACGGGTACGGTTTCCCAGGTCAACGTGGTCCACATGGCAGCGTCGCCGGTCGTCACGACGTCGACGAATCCCAACGGCATCACGCTGACGCTCTCGGGCCTGATCACCGGCGCGACGCCGGCGGTGAACAACGCTGTCGGCAGCGTCGTCGTGCACGCGATGCTCGGCTTCCTGCCGGCCTATGCCGGCACGACGTTCGGCTCGCCGGGTACGGCTTTCGTGGCGCCCGGCGGCCCGGCCTCGTTCCGGGGCGATGTGGCGGTGTCGAGCAACGTGACGGTTGGGGGGAACCTGACCGTCGCGGGGACCTTCAGCGCTTCGGGCATCGATGCCGACATGCTGGACACGCTGGATTCGGCGCAGTTCCTGCGCTCGGACCAGAGCGACTCGATGACGGGTACCCTCACCGCCACCGCCTTCTCGGGTGACGGCGCGGCCCTGGCCAATGTCGATGCGCAGACGATCGGCGGCATTCTGCCGGCGGATCTGGTGCGAACCAGCGGGAACCATGTGATGGCCGGTACGCTGACCTCCGCCGGCTTCATCGGCAACGGCGCCGCATTGACGAATCTGAACGGCGATGCGATCGCGACCGGGACGGTCGATCCGGCCGTGATCGACCCCCTGATGGCGACGGACGCCGAGGTCCTCGCGGCCTCGTCGGCCTTGCAGACGCAGATCGACGCTCTGGAAGGGGCGACGGAGTTCACCGTCAACTCCGCGATGAGCGCCCTCGACATCCAGAATGTGCTGACCGCGGCGGGTGCATCGCCGCCTTCGGCGGTGTTCTTCAAGAGCGGCAGCTACGCGGTCGATCTGACGATCCCGAGCGGTGTCGATCTGGTCGCCGAGAGCGGCTTCCTGTCGTACTCGACGACGCTGTCGGGCGCGCTCAGCTACAGCGGCGCCGGCCGGGCCGCGGTGATCGGTTTCCAGATCGGCGGCAGCGGTTCGCCCCGGATCCAGGTTTCGGGTGCCGGCACTCTGGAGGTCTTCCAGAGCTCGGTCGCTCGTGGTGACGCGGGTGCCGTGGCGACGGTGACGGGCAGTGCGCAGCTGATCTTCAACGACAGCGTGCTGACCGCTTCCGGCGGCGTGGGTGGTGTAGCCGTGGCGACTGCGGACATGACCAGCCGTTTCTCGGCCTACCGCACGAATCTGCGCGCCATCGGTGCCGGTCGCGCGGCACTCGCCAGCGGCGATGCCCGGCTCTGGCTCTTCGGGCCGACGTCGGTCGACGGCTACGTCGAGATTCAGAACACGGCCTCTGCGTCCATCTCGGAGGTGACGATCAACAGCGCGGCGACGTCGCCGGTGGTGACGTCGTCGACCGACGCGGTGACCCTGACGCTGGTGGGGCTCAACACGGGAGCGGCGTTCGGCGTCGCGAACGGGCCGGGAAGTCCGGTGGCCTACTCGATGCTGGGCTTCCCGCCGGCCTTCGCTGGTGCGGCGATCCAGGTCCCGGCGGCGAGCGCATTGCTTCCCGGCGGTCCGGCGAGTTTCGTGGGCAGCGTGACCGCAAGTCAGAACCTGGTGGCCGGGGGGGATCTGCAGTCCGGCGCCGGACAGGCGTTCAAGCTGCGCTCGGGCAAGACGGCGACCATTTCCAACCCCGGCGTCGCGCCGGCGGGGTCGATCCTCCAGACCATCAACTTCGGCTACGCCTTCGCGGCCGAGCCGGTGGTGCAGGTCACGCTCCAGGACGTGGGGGGCAGCCTGCCGAGTGGCGTGACGCTGCTCGACATGACGATCGAGAACGTGACCACGAGCACCTTCGATGTGCGCCTCCGCAACAACGGCGGAGCGTCGACTTCAGCCGTCGAAGTGCGGGTGAACTGGACGGCGATCGGAAACTAGCAGGCCCGGCAGGCGCAACTTCAGTCTCGGCAGCCGGCCTCTCCTCGACAGGGGAGAGGCCGGCTCATTTTCTGCCTGCTTCTCTGGACGACAGGCGAGACACCCCTGGCCACTGCGACGGTGCTGCCGGCCAGCCCTCTCACCGGCAATTGGCGGTAGGTGGCGACGTCGAAATCATCGCCGCATGTCTGGATTTCCGGATCGTCGTGCCGGAAGTCTTCAGGCGCAGGTGAGGCGGCTCAGGGTGCCGGAGAGCGTGCGGCGGGGGACCAGGCCTGCCACTGGTCGGCCTCGGCCGGCCGGCCGGCGGTGCGCAGCAGGGGCACCAGGCGGTCGTAGCCGGCGCTCTCCCGCGGCGCCCAGGCGATGGCGGTGCGGAAGGCGGCCTCGGCGGCAGCAGTGTCACCGCGGCGCGCGGCGACATCGCCCACGGTGAGCCAGGCGAGCACCTGGTTCGGACGCAGCGCCAGCGCCGCGCGCGCCTGCCCTTCGGCGGCGGCGAGGTCGCCCCGGCGCAGGTGCAAACGGGCGAGAT
>JAGPDF010000080.1 GCA_018057705.1 Thermoanaerobaculia bacterium
ACGATCTCCTGCACCTTGGCCTTGGCTGGAACGCGGAACTCCTCCTGGCGCTCGCGATAGGTGCGCTGCAGCCATTCGTCGTCGACCTCCACCTTGGCGCGCACCTCGCGCTGGATGACGGCGTTGACGCGGATCGACCTCGACGTGCGCTCGCGGAAGTCCTCGAGCGACATGCCGGCGCTCCGCAGCGCCTTGGCGAAAGCGTCCTCGGTCGTGAGACCCATGCGGTTGCGGGTCGCGTCCATGGCCTCGTCGAGCTCGCCCTTCGAGGGTTCGATGACCAGCTGCCGGGCGCGCGACAGGAGCAGCATTTCGTCCAGGATCTCGCGCATCGTCGCCTTGCCGGCATCCGCCTCGAGCTGCTGCCTCTCCTCGAGCGCGAGCTCGGACTCCTGGATCGCCCGAACGCGCGCCGACTTGCGCTCGCGATAGTCGTAGTAGGTGCTGATCTCGTCGTTGACGCGCAGAATGATGGCGTTCAGATCCTCCGCGAAAAGCGGCACGGCAGCGGCGCCGGGGAACGCCGACAACACCAGGACGGCACAGACGGTTCGCTTCACGAACTCAACGCTCTTCATGCGGCCTCGATATCGGGAAGGATCCCCGGTAGTTGAACGGCAGGTTGCGGTCGTACACCACGACAGTGTAACGGCTCTGCGCATCGGCGAACAGGGCTTCGAGACGCCTGTCGGCGCTCTCCTGCCGGAGCCGCTGACGAATCTCGGGTTCGACCTGGGCGAGGGTGGGGCTCTCGGCGGGCCAGCGCTCGACCACCTGGAAGAGGTGAAAGCCGTAGTCGGCGGCGAGGACGTCGCTCACCTTGCCCACCTCCAGGCGGAAGATCAGATCCGCGAACGCCGGCGGCAGCTCGTCGCGCGCCAGGATTCCCTGGTCGCCGCCGGCCGGCGCCGAGTCCGGGACGCTGACCTTGCGGAGCACGCCTTCGAAGGGCAGGCCCGCGATGAGCTCGCGGCGCGCGCGTTCGGCCACCAGCCGGTCGTCGACGAGAATCTGGCGCAGATGCACGCGCGCCGGCCGCGCGAACTCGGGCGAGTGGGCGGCGAAGTAGGCCGCGATCTCGGCCGCGGTCGGCTCCGGCGAAGGGCTCGCGGCCAGGAGCGGCTCGACCGCCGCGGCGGCCGGCACCGTGGCGTCGATCAGATTGCGCTCGCGCGCCAGCATGGCGAGCATCTCCTCGCGCACGAACTGGTCGAAGAGCCGGGTCAGCACTTCGCTCGCGAGGCCGCCGCCGGACTCGCCGAGATTGCGCTCCAGGTAGGCCTCGAACGCCGCCGCCTTGAGCTCGCGAGGGCCGACCTTGGCCACCAGGTCCGGAGAGGGCAGCGGCTGCCGCTGCCGGCAGCCTGCGGAGCACAGCGCGGCGAGCGCGAGACCCAGCCACGCGACCGTCGCGGGCCTTCTCACGCCGCGAGCTCCGCCAGCACGCCGCGAGCCGCGTCGATGACCGACATCCCGGCGGGGAGATCCAGCGTGAGCACGCCGGTCGGGCTGAACGCCGCGCCGGCGCGGGTCGAGACGTAGCGGATCAGGCGGTCGACATCGATTCTCGCGTCCCGGCGCAGACGGAAGATCAGCTGGCCCCCGCTGGCCGAGATCGCCTGCACCCGCAGGGCCTCGGCGGCGCGCTTCAAGTCGACGAGGTCGAGCAGCGCGAGCACCGCCTTCGGCGGCTTGCCGAAGCGGTCGGTGAGCTCCTCGAGCAGCTCCTGGCGCGGCAGCTCGGCGGTGGCGAGCTTGCGGTAGATCTCCATGCGCAGGTTCTCGTCGGTGATGTAGTCCTTCGGAATCGTCATCGTGAGCGGCAGGTCGAGGGCCACGCTGGGGCCCTCCTCCACGGTGTCGCCCTTGAGCTCGCGCACGGTCTCTTCGAGCATCTTGAGATAGGTCTCGATGCCGAGCTCGGCGATGTGACCGCTCTGCTCGCCGCCGAGGAGATTGCCGGCGCCGCGGATCTCGAGGTCGCGCCCGGCGATGCGGAAGCCGGCTCCCAGCTCGGTGAACTCGCGCAGCGCCTCGAGCCTTCGGCGCGCCTCCTCGGTGAGCGGGGCGTCCGGGGGAACGAGCAGGTAGCAGTACCCCAGCTCGCGGCTGCGGCCGACCCGGCCGCGCAGCTGATAGAGCTGCGCCAGGCCGAAACGGTCGGCGCGGTGAATGATCATCGTATTCACGGTCGGAATGTCGATCCCGTTCTCGATGATCGTCGTGGCGAGCAGCACGTCGTACTCCCTCGCCGTGAAGGCGTGCATGCGGCGGTAGAGCTCGCGCTCGTCGAGCTGGCCGTGGCCGATGGTGATGCGCAGACCCGGGATGAGCTCGCGCAGGACGCCCGCCATCTGCTCGATCGATTCGACCCGGTTGTAGACGTAGAACACCTGTCCGCCGCGCTGCAGCTCGTATTCGATCGCCTCGCGGACCAGCTCCTCCGAGAACGGCAGCACCGCGGTCTCGATCGCCATCCGGTCCTTGGGCGGCGTTTCGATGACCACCATGTCGCGCACGCCGGCGAGCGAGAGCTGCAGGGTTCTGGGCAGCGGCGTCGCCGACATGGCGAGCACGTGCACGTTCTTCTTGAGCTGTTTCAGGCGCTCCTTCTGGGCGACGCCGAAGCGCTGCTCCTCGTCGACGATGACCAGGCCGAGGCGATCGAACTCGACATCCTTCGAAAGCAGTCGATGCGTGCCGAGCGTGATGTCCACCTTGCCCGCGGCGATCCGCGTCTTCAAGTCCTTCAGGTCCTTTCCGACCCGCAGGCGCGAGATGCGCTCGATGGTGACCGGAAAGCCCTCGAAGCGCCGGGTGAAGACCTCGAGATGCTGGTCCGCCAGGATCGTCGTCGGCGCCAGCACGGCGACCTGGTAGCCGGCATCGACGGCACGGAACGCGGCGCGCATGGCGACCTCGGTCTTGCCGAAGCCGACGTCACCGCACAGCAGCCGGTCCATCGGCTTCGATTGGCCGAGATCCTCGAGGACGACGGCGATCGCATCGGCCTGGTCGGGCGTCTCGTCGAACGGGAACGCCGCCGCGAACTGGCGTTCGAGGTCGGTCGAGCCGGCGAGGATCGGCGCCCGGGCGAGCTGGCGTTCGGCGTAGAGCTTGAGTAGCTCCTCCGCCATGTCGCGCATGCCGGTACGGACCTTCGACTTGGTCTTGTTCCAGGACGAGCCGCCGAGCTGGTCGAGCCGCGGCGCGATGCCTTCGATGCCGCTGTACTTCTGGATCAGATCGAGGCGGGCGAGCGGCACGAGAAGGCGCTTGCCGCCGGCATAGAGGATCTCCATGACCTCGTTGTCGGCGGTCGCCGGCCCGGCGAGCTTGCGCATCGAGGCTGGCAGCGCCGCCGCGCCATCGCCGCCAGGAGCGGCGCCGCCGGGCCCGCCGACCGAGCGCAGCGCTACGAACTGCCCGATGCCGTGGTCGTTGTGGACGACATGGTCGCCGACCTTGAGATCGCGCAGCGTCGCGAGGAACGGCCCGAAGCGACCCTTGCCGCGCTTGCCCCGGGCCATCGGCCGGGGCAGGAGCTGCGTCTCGCCGTAGATCGCCACCCCGGCGGCCGGCAACCGATAGCCGCGTTCGACCTCCCCTGTGACGATCTCGACGCCGCCGCGCCCGAGGACGACGTCGCGCCCCTCGAGGAGCTCGCCCAGGGCGGCGTGGCGCTCCTGCGGCGCGACCAGCAGGAGGCGCTCGCCGCGCGCCCGGGTCGCCGCGACCTCGTTGGGAAAGCGCGGCAGCTGGCCGTGGAAGAGATCGGTCGTGAGCACGCCGAAGTCGACCGCTTCGCCCGGAGCCGCGAGCGGCACCACCTCCGCCTTCGCCCCTTCGACGAGCGCCAGCACCGCCTCGACCGGATGCTCGAGCAAAGCCGGCTCGAGCGCGAAACGCTGATGCTCGCGCCGCGCCGCGAACTCCTCCGCCAGGCGCTGGCCGTGATGAGTCACTTCGGCGGCGAGCGCGGCCGGATCGAGGGCCACCCAGAGGGCGTCGGGCAGAAGGTCGGCGAGCGTCAGGGTGCGCGGGGCGAGGAGCGGCAGGAGGTTCTCCCAGCCCGCGAACTGCCCGCCGTCGGCGAGGGTGGCGAGGTGATCGCGGGTCTCGCGCCCGGGCTCCTCGCCCGCCACGTCGGCAAGCACTCTGGCGAGCCTGCGGGCGGAATCCGGCCCCTCGGGGAAGAGCGCCAGCGGCAGGACCGCGGCCTCGCGGAGCTCGTCGTGCGATCGCTGGGACTCGACCTCGAAGCGCCGGAGGCTCTCGATCTCGTTGCCGAAGAGGTCGAGCCGCAGAGGCTCCTCGTCGCCGGCCGCGAAGAGGTCGAAGACGCCGCCCCGCACCGCGAAATCGCCGACCTCGCCGACCAGATCGACGCGCCGGTAGCCCAGCGCGGTCAGCCGGAGAGCGAGCTCGTCGAGGTCGATCTCGTCGCCGCGGGCGAGCCGGACCGGCGAGAGACCGGAGGCCTCCGGCAGCCGCCGGAACAGGGCGCGCGGCGTGACGAGCAGCGCCCGCAGGCGGCCCGCGAGGGCATCGGCGAGCGCCGTGACCTCCTGGGCGCGCACCGTCAACGAGGCCTCGGCCTCCTGATAGGGCGAGAGCGAAGGCGTCGCGAAGTAGCCGCCGACCCCCTCCCCCGCGACCAGGCGAAGGCTCTCGAGCCAGGCGAAGGCGTCCGACTCGTGCGGCACGACGACCACGACCGGCCGTCCGACCTGTTCGGCGATGAGGTCGAAGACCCAGGCGGCGGCCGCCGGCGGCAGACGCGTGGCGCGCCCACGCCCGGCGGCGAGGTGGGAAGCGAACGAGGTGAAGAGCGGGTGTTCGGCGATCCGCAGGGAGAGTTCCCCCCACGGCGCGGGACGCATCATGCCCCTGAGTCTATCGAAGCTCCGGCCCTGCCCGCCGGTCCCGGCCGGAGCGCGATCTCCCCGACCCGACGGGTGGTCTGGGCTCCGGAAAGCCTGTGGTAGGTTGCCTTCGTGCTCCGAAACGGCTCCCCCAAAGGCTCGGGCGGGGTCACTTCCCGGGGCGAGCCGGCTCGATCGCGGGCACTCCCCTCGACCGCCGGTTCCTGCAGGGCAGCGACAGACCGATCTACCGACCGCCGCTCCCGGTTCTCCGGCCGCCGGCGTGACTTGCCGGAGGGTTCATGAGTTTCGTCACCGCGCTCACCGTTTTCGTCCTCGCCATCTATGTCGGGGTCGAGGTCATCAACAGAGTACCGCCGACGCTCCACACACCTCTGATGTCGGGTTCGAACGCCATCTCGGGTATCACCGTCGTCGGCGCGCTGATCCTCGCCGGCCAGCCCGACGTGCCCGAGCTGGTCCACATCCTCGCCGGCGTCGCCGTCGCCTTCGCCATGATCAACGTCGTCGGCGGTTTCGTGGTCACCCACCGCATGCTCGGCATGTTCCAGAAGAAGCGCTGAGGTCGCCGCCATGCAAATTCAAGATCTCCGCGACCTCGCCTATCTCGTCGCCGCCGTCCTGTTCATCATCGACTTGAAGTGGATGGCGCATCCCAAGACCGCGGTGCGCGGCAACTACGTCGGCGCGCTCGGCATGGCGATCGCCATCGGCGCGACCGTGCTCGGCCAGGAGATGACCTGGACGTACATCCTGATCGGCGCCGGCGTCGGCTCTCTCATCGGCTGGCTGATGGCGACCAAGGTCAAGATGACCTCGATGCCCGAGATGGTCGGCATCCTGAACGGCTTCGGCGGCGGCGCCTCGGTGCTGGTCGGGGCCGCAGCCCTCATCGGAGCGCAGCAGGCGCTCGCCACGGGCACCGGCATGGGATTGCAGGAGGAGATCGCCACGGTGTTCTCCGCCCTCATCGGCTCGGTCACCTTCTACGGCAGCTATGTCGCCTTCGGCAAGCTCGCCGAGTTCCTGGCCGTCAAGTGGAAGCTCAAGGGGTGGCAGACGGCAGTCAAATACGGCTTCGCGGCCGTGACCGCCCTCATCGGCATCGTCTACGGCGTCCGGGTGGGCGTCATGAGCCCCACCGCCAGCGACCGTGACAAGTTGATCGGCTGGCTCACCGCCGCGACCTTCGTGCTCATCGGCTGGCTGCTGACGATCAAGAAGGACCGCTTCCCGGGGATGGACGTCTGCAAGTGGCTCGCCGCCGCGGCGAGCCTCGGGCTCGGCGTGATGCTCGTCCTCGACCCGTCGAACATCCCGCTCTACTGGCTGCTCGCCGCCGTCTCGGGCCTGCTCGGCGTGCTGCTCACGATCTCGATCGGCGGCGCCGACATGCCGGTCGCGATCGCGCTCTTGAACTCCTACTCCGGCCTCGCCGGCGCCGCGACCGGTTTCGTCATCGGCAACTCGGTGCTCATCGTCGCCGGCTCGCTGGTCGGAGCCTCCGGCATCGTGCTCACCCAGATCATGTGCAAGGCGATGAACCGATCGATGGCGAACGTCCTGTTCGGCACGATGGGCCCGACCGCCGAAACACCCGACGCCGATGAGGTCTACAAGACCGTCAAGGCGACCTCGGCCGAAGAGATCGCGATCATGCTCGACGGCGCGCAGCACGTCGTGATCATCCCCGGTTACGGCATGGCGGTCGCCCAGGCGCAGCACACCGTGCGCCAGCTCGCGGGGCTCCTCGAGGAGAAGGGCACCAAGGTCGAGTACGCCATCCATCCGGTCGCCGGCCGCATGCCGGGCCACATGAACGTGCTGCTCGCCGAAGCCAACATCGAGTACGAGAAGCTGCGGGAGATGGACGAGATCAACGGCGAAATGGACCAGGTCGACGTCGCCATCGTGGTCGGTGCCAACGACGTGGTCAACCCGGTCGCCGAGACCGATCCCAAGAGCCCGATCGCCGGCATGCCGATCATCCAGGCCCACAAGGCGAAGACCGTGATCGTCATCAAGCGCAGCCTCTCGCCCGGTTTCGCCGGCATCCCCAACCCGCTCTTCGCCGCCGACAACTGCCTGATGTACTTCAACGACGGTAAGAAGGCGATCCAGGACATCATCACCGCGGTCAAGGAGGCCTCGTAGCACCTCTTCCGGCCGACGGTTCGCAGGGCGTGCCCACCGGGAGGGACGAGAGCTCCGCCGCCGTCTTCCTCGTCCGGCTCGGCCGCGCCCTGCACGAGGCCGGCTTCTCCGCGCCACAGCTCGAAGCGGCGCTCGCCAGTGTCGCCCAGCGCCTGGCGGTGCCGGCACAGTTCTTCTCCACCCCGACCTCGCTCTTCATCGCCTTCGGCGAAGGCGCCACGCAGCGCACCCATCTCGAGCGGGTGAACCCCGCCGGGATCGACCTCGGACGATTAGCCGACCTCGAAGGGCTGCTCGAACGGGTGCGCGATGGCCGGACCTCGCCCGCAGCGGCGAGTGCCGAGATCGCCGAGATCGCACGGCGTCCCCGGCGCTACAGCCGCAAGCTCACCTACTTCTGCTGGGGACTCGCCTCGGCGACGAGCGCGGTCTTCCTCGGCGGCTCACTGCGCGAGGTCGCGGTGGCCGGCTTCGTCGGCCTGGTGACCGGCCTCGCCGCCTTCCTCGCCGAGCGCCGGCCGGCGGCGGAGCGGCTCTTCGTGCCGGTCGCCGCCGCCTTCGCCGCCTTCACCGCGGCGGTGGTGGCGCAGCTCGCGCCGCCGCTCTCGGTCTACATCGCCACCGTCGCCGGCCTCATCGTGCTGCTGCCGGGCTACACCCTGACCGTCGCCCTCTCGGAGCTCGCAGCGGAACACCTCTCCTCGGGCACGGCGCGTTTCGCCGGTGCGCTGGTGACGTTCCTGATGATCGGCCTCGGAGTCGCGATCGGCGGACGTCTGGCTGTCGCCACCCTGGGGGCGATGGTCGCCTCGACCGATCCGGCTGCGGTGACTGCAGCGGCAGCAGCGGCCGCTGCCATCTCGCTCGGCCCGCCGGCCTGGCTGCAGATCGCGGCGCTGCTCCTCGCGCCGCTCGGGCTCGCGGTCCTGCTTCGCGCGCCGCGCACCGAGATCCCGTGGATCGTCGTCATCGGCGCGGTGGGCTATTTCGCCGGCAGGCTCGGCGCCGAGATGCTCGAGCCCGAGGTCGGCATGTTCGTGGGCGCCCTCGCGGTGGGACTGGCGAGCGGCCTCTACGAGCGCTTGCGGCGCCTGCCGGGCTCGATCCCGCTGGTGCCGGGCATCCTCATGCTGGTGCCAGGCTCGATCGGCTACCGCAGTTTGACGGCGCTCCTCGCCGAGGAGGTCGTGCCCGGCATCCAGACCGCCTTCCGGATGCTCCTCGTCGCGGCCTCGCTGGTCGCCGGCCTCCTCATCGCCGCCGCCCTCACCGTCGAGCGCCGGGACCGCAGTGGTCGCGGCGATCGCAGCGATCGCAGCGATCGCGGCGGCAGCGGTCCCCTCGCCGGCACCTCGGCAGGAGCAGGCTGATGGCCGCGCCTGCCGAGATCGGCAAGTACCGGATCCTGCGCGAGCTCGGCCGCGGCGCCATGGGAGCGGTCTATCTTGCCGAGGATCCGTTCATCGCGCGACGCGTGGCGATCAAGGTCATGCGCCCCCAGGTCGAGGAGGGGGAGGAGCGCTTCCTCCAGGAGGCGCGAACGATCGGCTCGCTCTCGCATCCCAACATCGTCCTGCTCCACGACTTCGGCTTCGCCGGTGAGCTGCCCTACCTGGTGATGGAGCACGTCGAAGGGACGATCCTCGATCGCTGGCTGTCCGAACCCCACGGCGCCGAGGCTCGTCTGCGCGTGCTCGCGGGTCTCTGTCGCGCGGTCACCTACGCCCATTCGCGCGGCGTGTTGCATCGCGACCTCAAGCCGTCGAACGTACTGGTGCGCTCGGATGGCGAGGCCAAGCTCCTCGACTTCGGGATCGCGCGGGTCGAGAACACGCGCATGACGGCCACCGGCGTCGTCCTCGGCACCCCCGAGTATCTCGCTCCGGAGCTTCTGGGCAGCGGAAAGTTCTCGCCGCGGTCCGACATGTACGCGCTCGGTCTCGTCGCCTACGAGCTCTTCGGCGGTCGCAACCCGTTCGGTGCCGACACAGTGGCCGCCTGCCTGCGACGGGTGCTCGAAGTCGAGCCCGCACCGCTCGCCGCATTCTCCTCGGCGCCGGCCGGGGTCGCCACGGAGGTCATGCGCTGCCTGGCCAAAGATCCGCAGGTCCGTCCGGAGAGCCCCGAGCGCCTGCTCGCGGCGATCGGGGGGGTCGAGCGGGTCGAGCGGGCCGAGCCGGCGCTCGCCGCCGGCCCCGCACCGGCGCCCGGGCCGGCGATCGCGACTTCGCCGACGACCCGGATGGAGACCGGCACGACCGAGGCCCGACCGAAAGGACGGACGCGGCCGCTGCGGTGGACCGCCGCCGCAGTCCTGGTCGCCGCCGGTCTCGGCGCGGCCTACTGGCTCCTCGGACCGCCCCCTGCGCCGCCCCCGGAGTCGCGAGAGAAAGCGCGCGAAACGGCGGACCGGCCGGCCGGCTCGTCGCGCGACGACGGGCCGCCGATCCCGGTCGCGCCCGCTGCGGTCGTCAGCACCGATCCGGCAACCGCAAGCATTCCGCCGCCGCCTTCGCGAACCCTCGCCTCCGAAGCAAAGAGCGCCGCGTCACCGGCAAGGTCCGCGGTCTCGCCACTCCCGGCCGCCGGCGACGCCTCGAGCGCCAGCCCGGTCGAAACACCCGCGGGCGCACCGGCGCTCGAGGAGATCGTCGCGCGTCCGACCCCTGCGGAGTCTGCGCCGGCACCAGCGGCAACGGCCACCCCGACGGCCCCGCCGGAGACACCGCCGCAGGGCAGTGCCGTCGTTCCGGCTCCTGCCGTCCTTTCGGAGTCGCCGTCCGGTGCGCCTCCGACCGTCGCCCCTCGCCTGATTTCGATCGCTCCAAAGTCTCTGCGGCGAGGCGCTGGAGTCACGGTGCGACTGCGCGTAGAACCGCTCCTCGACGGCTGGAGCGTGCAGTTTCGCCGCGGCGGCAAGAGCACCAGCCAGATCCGGGTCCTGCGTTCGAAGCGGACCGGCGCCACTGACTTGGAGCTCTCGGTCTTGCCCGAGGAGGACGCTCCGATCGGTACCTACGCCCTGGTCCTCGTCGACGCCTCCGGCAAGATCACGAACGCGCTCTCCCTCGAGGTCGACCTATGAGAAGCCTCGCGCTGGCTTTCCTTTCGAGCCTGATGCTCGCGCCCGCCCTTTTCGCCTCGCCTCCCACCCCGGATCCGGCGAAGACGGCGCTCGCGGCCGAAGTGCAGGCCTTGCGCCAGAACCTGGCGACGCTCGCGGCGGAGGTCGCCGCGCTCAAGGCGGCGGCGACTCCCGGCCTCGAAGCGCGCGTCGCCGCGACCGAAGCCGAGCTGGCGAAGTTCGGTGCGGCACTGGCGGGAGTCGAGACCCGGCTCGCCGAGCTCTCCGAGTCCCAGGCGATGACAGCGGAGACCCTCGGGTCGATCGAGAGCGCGGAGACGCGGGCGATCCACCTGACCACTTACGGCACCTTCGCCGTCGAAGACACGTCGCGCAGCAACTCGACGTTCGACGCCGAGTCGCTCGAGCTCGTACTCTCGGCGCAGCCGCATCCGCGCCTCGGGCTCTTTGCCGAGCTCGAGTTCGAGCGCGCCGCCGCCGTCGGGGGCGAGCGCGGGGGGGAGGTCCTGCTCGAGCAGGCCTGGGCGAGCTTCCGACTCACCGATTGGATGAGCCTGCGGGCCGGCGCGCTGCTGGTGCCGTTCGGCAACGTCAACGTCGACCACTACGCTCCGAATCGCGACGTCATCTCCAAGCCGCTGGTCTCCTACGTGGTGGCACCGTCGGACTGGACCGACAACGGCCTCGGCCTGTCGGGGACCGTGCTGCTCGGCGGCGAATGGGTCCTGCGCTACGACACTGCGGTCGTGGCGGGTTTGGACGAGGACGTCACGGCGCTCGGCACGCGGGCGGCGCGCCAGCCGTTCGGTGCCGACAACAACAACAACAAAGCGCTGGTAGGGCGGCTCGGATGGAAGTACGGAGGCGCCTTCGAGCTCGGCATGAGCGGCTATGACGGCGCCTACGACGACGATGGGCAGCTGCCGCTGTCGGGCTGGGCCGTGGACGCCCTGGCGGTCGTCGGCCCGCTGCGCCTGACCGGCGAGTTCGACCACTTCGCGGCCGGCCAGGCCGTCGGGCCCGACGCCCGGCTCGAAGGCTGGTACGTCCGCGCCGCCCTCGACCTCTTCACCCGCCTCCTGCGCAGCGGGCGGCACGGCGAGCTCTTTCCGGAGGCGCGGGTCTCGCTGGTCGGTCAGGTGGAGCGCGTCGATCTCGCCGGACCCCTCGAGGGTACCTGGGAGGAGAACAGCGAAGAGCGCCTGACACTCGGGCTCAACTACCGTCCCGCGAGCTCGTGGGTGCTGAAGCTCGACCGCGAGTGGCGTCGCGCGCCCGACCGGGCGCTGGTCTTCGGCGACGAAGAGGCCTGGCTCGGCTCGATCGGCTTCGTCTTCTGAGGCGCGGCTGCGTCGGAACCGGGCGCCGCGCTTCAGGGCTTGGAAGTGGCGGCCGGCGCCGGATGCCGATAGAGCCCGTCGAAGGCGGTCGTCCAGCTCTTGCCACCGTCGGCGGAGACCTCCCAGTGCTGGCGCACCGTGCCGTCGGGGTTGGGCGTCCAGGTGATGCGGCTCGTCTGCTCGCCGCCCTGCGGCCCGGGCTGCCGGCCTTCGAGCACCATGCTGCCGCCACGCATCCCGCCCTCGAGCGCCAACAGACCGCCCTGATTGTCGACCCAGGTCTGGTGCCACACCTTGCGCGGCGCGTCGTACATGTTGAAGCTCGAACCTTCGTACTGGCCACCGCCGGCCCAATACTCCTCGCGGATGCCGCAGGCACCGAAGAGCTTCGTGATGCGGCTCTTGTTCGTCGGCTTTCCCGGCACCTCCACCTGCCACTCGCCGAGCCAGAAGTCGAACTGGCGATGCTCGACGCCGCTGCAGGGCGCTGGCGGCGGGCCGGCCGGCTGCGCCGGCGCAGGGGGCGGCGCGCTTGCGAGGACGAAGGCACAGAGAATCGCGGCGTGCAGGGTGGATGCGGACGGATTCATGCTCTGGCCTCCTCGACCCGGACGGAAACGGTGGAGTCGTTTCCTGAAGGTACGTCCGGGAGTCGCAGAAGTTCCGCCAGGAACTGCCGGGAGGTCAGTCGACTTCGACCAGGGGATCGCCGCCCTCGACCGCTTCGCCGGCGGTGACGAAGACCCGGCTGACGAGCCCGGAGCGCTCGGCCTGGATCTCGTTCTGCATCTTCATCGCCTCGAGCACGATCATCGGCTGTCCGGCTTCCACCCGGTCGCCGGGCTGCACCCGCACCTCGACGACCCGTCCGGGCATATAGGCCTTGACGACCCGCTTGCCCTGCTTGCCGGCCTCGCCGCGCGAAGTCTCTGCGAGATGAGTGAGCGGGTCGACCAGCTCGATTTCGAACGAACGGCCGCGCCAGTCCACCGCATAGGCGCCGTCACCGACGCGGACGACGGCGAGCTCGTGGCTCACCCCCTCGACGATCAGACTCAGCACCCAGGGTCCGAGCGCCCGCGTGTCGACATCGTGGCGGACGCCGCCGATCTCGACGACGTAGCGGCCCTGATGCCGATCGACCGTGAGCGGCGCGCTCTTGCCGGCAACGCGGCTGACGAGCTGCATGTTCAGTTCCCTCCGCCGGGACGAAGCGCCGCCTCGCGCGCCGCCGACCGCCAGCCGCCGCGGTGTGCGGCGCCTTGCGGCAGCTCGCTCACCTGCCGCTGGCTGCGTTCGAAGTGGACGATCGCCGCCGCGATGAGGGCGATCTCGGGCATCTCGTCGCCCCCCGGCGGAGCGAGCTCGCCGCTCTCGAGCACGCGGTCGAGCCAGTGAATGTCGAACCGCGCGGCGCGGAAGTCGGCGTTCGCAAGGAGCGCCTGGAACAGCGGCACGTTGGTCCGGATGCCGACGATGCGCAGTTCGTCGATCGCCCGCGCCAGCCGCTGCATCGACTCTTCGCGGTCGCGCCCCCAGACGATGAGCTTGCCGATCATCGGATCGTAATGGATCGAGATCTCGGAGCCGCCGTAAACACCGGAGTCGTTGCGAACTCCCGGGCCCTGCGGCAGCCGCAGGCGCTTGATCCTGCCCGGCGACGGGGCGAACTTGCGGAACGGATCCTCGGCGTAGAGGCGGACCTCGATCGCATGCCCGTGCGGCTCGACGTCATCGAACTCGGGTCCGAGAGGCTCCCCCTGCGCGATGGCGAGCTGGGCGATGACGATGTCGAGGCCGGTCACCATCTCGGTCACCGGATGCTCGACCTGGAGGCGGGTGTTCATCTCCAGGAAATAGAAGTTGCCGGCGGCGTCGAGCAGGAACTCGCACGTGCCGGCGTTGGTGTAGCCGACCGCCTTCGCCGCCGCGACCGCCGCCTCGCCCATCCGGCGGCGCAACTCCGGCGACACCACCGTGGAAGGCGCCTCCTCGACCACCTTCTGGTGGCGGCGCTGGAGCGAGCACTCGCGCTCGCCCAGGGAAACGACCTTGCCGTGGTGATCGCCGAGCACCTGGATTTCGATGTGCCGCGGTCGCTCGACGAACTTCTCGAGGAAGACCGAGTCGTCGCCGAACGACGCTCCGGCCTCGGTGCGCGCCAGGCGGTAGCCTTCGGCGAGCTCGGCATCGCTCCTCGCCACGCGCATCCCCTTGCCGCCGCCACCGGCCGAGGCCTTGAGGATCACCGGGTAGCCGATCTCCGCGGCGCACGCCGAAGCCGCCGCGAAGTCCACCAGAGCCCCGGGCGAGCCCGGCACGACCGGCACCCCGGCGGCGATCATCCGGCGTCGCGCCTCGACCTTGCCGCCCATTGCCGCGATCGCCTCCGGCGACGGACCGATGAAGACGATGCCGCGGTCGCGGCACAGGCGCGAGAACTCGGCGCGCTCGGAGAGGAAACCGTAGCCGGGATGGATCGCGTCGGCGCCGATCTCCACGGCCAGATCGACCAGCGCCTCGGCCTTGAGATAGCTCTCGCGCGATGGCGCCGGCCCGATGCGGTAGGCCTCATCGGCCGAGAGCACCGCGAGCGACTCGCGGTCGGCGTCGGAATAGGCGACGGCGCCGACGATCCCCTTCTCGCGCAGCGCGCGCAGGATGCGAACGGCGATCTCGCCACGGTTGGCGATCAGGACTTTGCGGAAACGGGTCACTCGGCTCTCGCGGTTTCCCCGGCTCTCCCGGCGGGCGTGCGACGCATGGCTGGCGCTGGCTTCGACGCCGCGAATGCTACCACCCGGGTCACTCCCGTTCGTGGCCCCCGGCGCTCTGCGCCGCCGTCCGGGGGACGCGCACCGAACGCAGCACGAGCACGAGGAGCACGAGGCCGAGCGCGGCGAGGCCGAAGCCCGCGGCGAGCGGACGGCGGTCGATCCAGAACCGCACCCGGTGGCGACCCGCCGGAAGCGCGACACCGAGGCGCGCGACCTGCGCGATCAGCGTCGGGGCGGGCGCGCCGTCGATCGCGACGCGCCAGAGCGGCAGCCAGGCGCGGCGCACGAAGAGCACCCCTGCGGCCGGCGCCTCGACCTCGACGACGACCTCCTCGCTGCGGTTCGCGACCAGCCGCGCCGACGGGCTCTGCGCCGCGCCAACTGCCACGCCCGTGTCGGCGCTCCCCGAAACCATCTCGCGCACGCCGCCGCTGCCCGGAACGACCGCGGTGCGGTGCGGATCGAACGCCGGGTCGAAGATCGCCTCGAGCGCGGCGTTCATCTGTGGCGCAGGGATGACCCGGGTCGCGAACTCGACCTCGCGCGCACGGTCGGCGAGCTCGTAGAGCCGCACGGTCTGGCCGAAGTTCCGGTCGGCGGCGATCTCGCGAACCTGGTCGCGCGCCTCCGGCGCGAGCTCGCGGTCGAGCAGAAGGTAGTCCACCCCGAGGGCCTCGAGGAGATCGATCCGGCGCCGGTCCGGGAAGCCCTTGATACCGACGGTGATCGCCTGGGTGAGGAAGCTGTCGAGACCCTCGGGCGAGATCGCGAGCTCCGCCCGCAGCCCGTGCAGGAGGGCCGCGAACGGATAGAGCTCGCGCGCCGAACGCCGCGTCAGCCAGAGGATGCGCCCGTCGGGATAGGTGCCCTGCGACATCGTTCCCGGCCGGAAGAGGTCGAGGTTGGCTCCGTGCACGACGACGCTGCCGGCGGGAATCGCCGCGAGGAGGGGCGGCGGCTCGAGGTACGGCCCGACCTCGTCCATCGGCACGGCGGGCAGCATCGCCCAGGCCTGCGTCGCGGCGTGCAGCCAGACGAGGCCGCCGGCCGCGAGCAGGGGCGCCCGTCGGCCGAGACGCAGGAGCAGGAGAGCGACGACGAGCAGCGCGATCGAGAGCAGCGCCAGTCCCTGGAGACGCACCAGCGCGCCAGCGAGGATCGGCGCCGGGAGATTCGGCTGCAGCAGCGAAGCGAGTCCGCCGGCGACCGCGCGCGGCGCGCCGATCGAGAACGCCAGCAAGAGCGCGAAGAGGGCCGCGAAGAGGGCGAGGAGGCGCTCGACCCGCCGCCGGCCGTCGGCCATCGCGCTCTCGAAGCCGAGCCCGCAGAGCAGGCTCCCGCCGACCGCGCCGAGCAGCCAGAACTTCGCCGGGAAGCGCAGGAGCCTCCCCCAGGGCAGACTCCAGAGCCCCTCGACGAGCGGGTTGAAGCGGCCGAGCGCGAAAAACAGCGCCACCGCGATCGCCCCGGCACCCCACAGCGCCGCCCGGCGTCGGCCGTCGGGGATCGTGGCGGCGGCGACGCTGCCGGCAGGGGCGGTATCGGCGGCATGGGCGGCATGGGCGGCATGCGAGAACTTCGCGGAGGGGAGGGCACGCGCGGCGCCGGCGACGGCGAGCGCCAGGGCCAGCAGGCCGGGATAGAGAGTGAAGAGCAGCGGCGGATAGCCGTCGAACTGCTGGGGTGCGAGAACCTCCGTGAGGCTCGGCCGGCCGAAGAAGAACGGGAAGAAGAGGTCGGCGAGATGCGCCGGGCGAAAACTCCCGACGATCGCCGGGGCCTCACCGAAGGCGGCGTTGCTGCGGAAGGAGTGCGGCAGGATGCGCGCCATCTCGACGATCTGCGGCGCCGCGAGGAGCGTGCCGGCGGCGAGCCCGAGCCCGAGCCGCAACCCGCCGGACGAGAACGCTCGCCGGCCCGCGACCAGGGCGAGCGCCCCGCCGGCGAGGGCCAGAGCGAGCAGGGCGAGGAGCGGCTCACCCCCCAGCAGGAGCAGCGCCCAGACGACCGCCGCCGCCGCGAGCCCGCGCCGCCCTGTGGCCGGCGACTTGCCCGGCGCCGTTTCGAGCACCGCCGCGACGAGAGCGGGTGCGAGCGCCGCGGCGGCGACGGTGTTGTAGAGGTTCAACTGGCTCGTGAAGTAGCCCGAGAAGGCGTAGACCGTCGCCGTCATCCAGGCCGCGGGCGGCGGAAGGCCGAAGGCGCGCGCCATCCAGAACGCGGCCCCGAGGGCGACGAACCAGTGCAACCAGAAGTGAGCGTTCAGCGCCCAGAGCGTCGCCTGCCCGCCCGTGCCCAGGAGAAGCAGCAGATTGTCGGGATAGAACGGCAGGGCGTTGAGGTTGCCCGCCAGCGCCTGTCCGCCGGCGCGCAGCGTGTCGACGAGCGGCAGCTCGAACCGGCGCAGACTCTCGCCGAGCGCGATCCGGTCGAGCAAGTGGGTCTGCAGGACGTCGCGCAGGATGAGGGTCTGCCGCCCGGTGGCGAGCGGCGCCACCAGCCAGGCGAGGAGGAGCACACCCGGCAGGGCGAAGAGGGGCGCGAAGCGCTTCACGGTCGGCGTCCGCCGACGAGGAGGGCACAGCCAGCGACGAGCAGGCTGACGATGCCGGCGATCGCCTCGGGCCGGCTCGACGTCCCGATCCGGATCTCGTGCCGCCCGGCCGGCACTTCGACGCCCAGGAGAACCAGGTCGACCGGCAGCGTCGCGAGCCGCCGGCCGTCCTCGAGCCGCGCCTCGAGGATGGGGAAATAGGCGCGCTGCACGACGAGGAGGCCGCCCGCGCTCGCCACCGCGAGGTGCAGACGGTCGTCCTCGACGGCGAGGATCTCCACTCGCCCCTCGGGGTGGTGCTCGACCGCGCGACTCGCGACCGCGGTCGCGAGCGGATCCGGCAGGCGATTCACCATGCCGAGCGCCGCGATCGGCGACGCCGCCGCCAGGACCTCGCGGGGCCAGAAGGCGAGCGGCGCCGGATCGGGAATCCGGTAGAGCTCGTGGCGACGCAGGTACGTCTCGGCGGTCACCTCCTCGAGCGGCGGAGGCGGCTGGCCGTCCTCCGCTCGCACCAGCCAGGCGGCACCGAGCAGCCGCAGCCACTGGATCCGCGCCGGCCAGCCGAACCGCGCGAGATTGTCGTTGAGCAGCGCCTGCAGCGGCGAGAAGATGCCGTCGAGGTCGGGCGCCAACGGATAGGTCAGACCATGGAGCGCCCCGGTTGCCGGATCGAGCCCGAGCCGAGCATCGCGCCAGCCCTCGGCGATCGACTCGGCGGCGCGCATCGATTCACTCCTGGTCCACGGCGGAAAGGCGTTCGAGACCAGTGCCACGGACCGGGTGCTCCCCAGCCGCTCGACCCAGGGCGCCGGCGGCGCCAAAGCGTCGACCCGGTCCGTGGCGACCATCGGCGCGAGCTGCAGCAGCGCCAGCGCCTGGAGCCCCACCAGCGCGACGCCGCAGCGCCGCCCGATCGCCCATGCGGCTCCCGCGGCGAGCAGCGCCGCGCTCGCGCAGCCCAGCAACCACAGCGTCTGCTGCGTGGCAGCGACCCCGTCGGAGCCGGCGCCGAGCTCCGCGACGAACATCGCCCGCACGGGACCGCGCCACAAGAAGAGAGCGCCCGCGGTGCAGGCCGCCAGGCCGGCGCCAACCGCCAGGCCGAATACGGCGCGCCCGCGCCCATCTTCGGGCGACTCCCTCCGGCCCCCGGCCTCTCCCGACCTCAACAGGCGATCGACTCCCCAGCCGGCGAGGAGCGCCGCGCCGACCGTCGTCCACAACAGGAGCTTCTGCGGATAGCGGAAGAGGCCGCCGGAGAGCTTCAGCAGGAGCTCGCCCGAGTGCCCGCCGACGATGGCGAGGAGCAGGCTCGCGCCGACCAGCAGCGCCCAGCGCCAGCGTTCACGCAGCGCCCAGAGGGCGACCGCCAGCGCGACGACGCCGAAGTACAGCGAGTAGATGTAGGGCGTGATCGGCGTGACGTTCGACCAGTGGCCGAAGCGCCCGAGCTCGGAGGGCCACCCCCAGGGCAGCGGCAGGAAGAGCTCCAGCAGCCGCGGCACCTGCAGGGCATGGTTCGCGGCCTGCGCCGCGAGCAGCCCATGCGCCCCGCGAAAGGTGAAGCCGAACGTGCGCGCCGCCGCCACGACCTGCGGCAGCGCGACGAGCAGACCGAGCCCGCCGACTGCGGCGGAGGCGGCGAGCCCCCGCTTCCAGCCGTGGCGCTCGACCGCCACCAGCGCCATGAGCACGACGGCGAGAGCGGCGGTGACCGGCTCCCCCGAGAGCAGCATCAGGCCGCAGGCGACTCCACCCCAGAGCGTTCCGCGCCGGCCGCCGCGCGCCAGCCCCCAGAGGACGAGCGGCAACCAGGCGGCGACCGCGATCAGGTTGTAGAAGGAGAGGCAGGAAAGAACGTAGCCCGAGCCGGCGTAGGTGAGGGCCGCCATGGTCGCGGCCAGCCCGCTCTGGTCGAGCTCCCGCGCCAGTTTGCGGAAGGACAGAAAGGCGAGCAGCCAGTGCAGCACGTAGTGTGCGTTGAAAGCGCTCCAGAACGGCAGGAGAAGGTAGAGGAGATTCCCGGGATAGTAGGGCAGGGCGTTCGGATTGCCAGCGAACGGTTGGCCGAGCGCCCGGGTCGTATCGAACGCCGGGACGCTTCCATGGGCGAGAGCCGCTGCACCGTAGGCCTTCATCGGAAGGTGCGTCGTCAGGACGTCGCGCAGGATGAGGGTCTTCTCGCCGAGCACCAACGGCAGGGCGAAAAACAGCCAGCTCGCGGCCAACGCGACCAGCAAAAGCCGCTCGCCTCGGTGTCCGGCTGTTCGCGCGCTTAGAATAGCCGCCATGCTCTCCGCCCTCCTTCGCTCCCTGCGCCCGGCGCAGTGGGTGAAGAACCTCTTCGTGCTCGTGCCGCTCGTCTTCGCGCACCGGCTCGATCGCGTCGATCTCGCCCTGCGTTCTGCGGCGGCTTTCGCCGCCTTCTGCGCCGCGGCGAGCGCCATCTATCTGCTCAACGACCTGCGCGACCGCGAAGCCGACCGCCTGCATCCGGTGAAGCGCCTGCGGCCGATCGCCGCCGGCCTTCTCGGCGCTCCCGCAGCCCTCGCAGCCGCCGTCCTCCTCGCCGCCGCCGCCCTCGCCGTCGCCTGGCGTCTCGGCCCCGGCTTCTCCACCTGCCTCGGCATCTACCTCGTTCTCAACGTACTCTACTCGCTCGGCCTCAAGCGCCTCGTCATCGTGGACGTGATGACGATCGCGCTCGGCTTCGTCCTGCGCGTCGAGGCGGGCGCGCTGGCGATCGGCGTCGAGGTCTCCTCCTGGCTGCTGTTGTGCACCATCTTCGTGGCGCTCTTCCTCGGCTTCGCCAAGCGCCGCCACGAGCTCGCCCTCCAGCCGGTGAGCGGTACCTCGACGCGGGCGGTGCTCGAGCATTACAACCTGACCTTCGTCGACCAGATGATCAACGTGGTCACCGCCTCGACCGTGGTCTCGTACGCCCTCTACGCCGTCGACCCCGGCACGGCCGCCCGCCTCGGCACGCCGTATCTCGTCGCGACCGTGCCCCTCGCCCTCTTCGGCATCTTCCGCTTTCTCTTCCTGCTCTACCAGAAGTCCGACATCGCCAGTCCGACCGAGGCCATCCTCCATGACCCGCCGTTCCTCATCAACCTCGCGCTCTGGGGAGTCACCGTGCTCGTCCTGATCTATGGCACCTGAGCAGCGGGTAGGAGACGGAGGGCGGCAGAGCGACGGGAGCGAGCGCCGCGGGCGCGGCCGGCGGTTCGTCCTGGCCCTGCTCTTTTTCGCATCGGGCGCCGCCGGGCTGATCGATCAGGTGGCTTGGCTGCGCTACCTCTCGCTGGTCTTCGGCAACACGACGCTCGCCACCGCGACGCTCCTCGCCGTCTTCATGGCCGGCCTCGGGTTGGGGGCCTGGCTCTTCGGCCGTCTCGCCGACCGCACACCGCGACCGTTGACCCTCTACGCGCTGCTCGAGGTCGGCATCGGGCTTTTCGCGATCTTCTCGCCGCGCTTCTTCGAGGGGATGACCGGCGTCTATGTCGCCGTCGAGAGGGCAACAACCGGCGCCGGCGGCGGCGAACCCTGGAGTTTCGTGCTGCTGCGGATCGGGCTCGCCGCCCTCTGCCTGCTGCCCCCGACCCTGCTCATGGGCGGCACGCTGCCGCTCATCGTCCGCGGACTGCGGCTGGCACCCGACTCGGCAGTGGAAGAACCCGCTGCGGCCCGCCGGCCGGAGCAACAGATCGGCAGCGACACCGCCATGCTCTACGGCGCGAACACTTTCGGCGCGGTCTGCGGCGTCGCCGGAGCGGGCTTCCTGACGATTCCCCTCTTCGGCCTCCATGCCAGCCTGCTGCTCTCGGCGGCGCTCAACTTCGCCGCCGCGCTCGGCGCCATCGCCCTCGCCGGGCGGCCCGGCGCTCCCGCCGCAGCCGCCGCAGTCGTCCACCGTGCAGGCGCCGCCTTCGCGGGCGCTTCCGGAAGGGTACGGCCCGACCGGCAGCTCCTCTTCGCGGCGGCGCTCATGGGGGCGACCAGCCTCGCCTTCGAGGTCCTCTGGACGCGCATCCTCGTCTTCTATCTCGGCTCGAGCGTCTACGCCTTCAGCCTCATGCTGCTCGGCTTCCTGCTCGGGATCGCCGTCGGCAGCTTCGCCATCGGACGGGTGGTCGACCGCCTCGAGCGACCGCTCGCCCTGCTCGC
>JAGPDF010000081.1 GCA_018057705.1 Thermoanaerobaculia bacterium
GACCCTGCACGGCCTGATCGCGAATCCGGTGGCGGCGAGCGCGCGCGCCGCGATCGGCGCCCGGATCGTCCGCGAGATCCACGATCCGGAGCGCATCGCCCGCCAGCTCGACGAGCTCGTCCGCCGGGCTCCCTGATCGACGGCTACTGCGGAGTCGCCACCGCGGCCGGAGAGTTCCTCGGCGCCGGTATCGTTGCTGCGATCCGGTCGGCGATCGCCTCCGCCAGACGCCGGTTTCCGGCGGGGTTCAGGTGGCAACACGAGTCTTCGTAGAGCGGCGCTTCGACGCCGGAGAAAAGTTGCGTCAGGTCGGCGAAGCGCACTCCGGTTGCCGCGAGGCGGCTTCCTGCAGCGCGCAGCTGTGGATAACCGCCGGCGATCGCGGCGGCATAAGGCGAATCCGGATCGATCGCGACCCGCCGTTCCAGAGTTCCGAGAGGCTTCGAGCCGGGGAGGTACTGGTTCGGTTGGAGGAAGTGGAAGTACTCGATACCGTTAGCCCGGCACAGGTTGGCGAGTTGTTGAGAGGAGCGCTCCCAGAGCGCTGCCAGCTCGGCGTACATCGCCTGGGCACTGGCGGGGCTCTCGGGGTTGCCGGAGCCGGGGGAGCCGCCCGCGTCCCGTGCCTGCCCGAGAGCCGAGAAGCTCAGGCGTTCGCCTTCTGCGGGGCCGACGAGGGCGGCATTCGCCGCCTCGACGTGGCCACGGAGCCAGCGGTCTCCCGCCGCCCAGATCATCGCGGAGATGGCCGTGCGGTCGAGTCCCGGTCCCGACAGGAGTCTCGCCCAGCGCTGCCGTCGTTCGAGCCAGAAGGACTGGGCGCCGAGCGCCCGGAGGCGATCGGGAGAGGCCTTCGCTTCGACGAGCCGGGGCCAGGCGCGAGGATAGGCCGGGTGGGCGCCGATGGGCCGACCCTCGAGCGGGTAGAGCGCGACCTCGTTGAATCCGTCGAGGTTGATCAGATAGTCGAACTCGCCGCCGAGGGCGAGAAGGTAAGTCAGGGTCGCGAGTTGCTGGGGTTGCTTGAAGCCGCCGAGCGCGAGGCGGACGAAAACGAGCTCGCGATCGGCGAAGGCGGGGACGGTAGCGAGGCGTTCGCGCAACCGCTCCGTCCCTTCGGATCCGAAGTAGTAGGCGACCGAACCTCCCGTGATGGCGATGATGCGGCGCTCTCGCGAGCGCCGCTGCAGCGACGGCTTGTCGTCGATGAAGCCAAGGTCGTTGATCGGGAGGTGGTGGCGCGCCATCCAGGTCGGGCCGACCTGCCGTGGCGTCTGGACGTAGCCGAGAAATGGATGAAGCGAGATGCCCCTGGTCAGCAGGCGCGCCGCGCCGGGGTCTGCCGGAGCGCCTTCGACCTGGCCCGAGGCGACGCCCTTCCTGTCAGAGCGAAGGCCCGCGAGGCCGCCCGTCCGCTCTCCGGTGAGCGCGAGCGCCAACCGCGCAGCAACTTCCGCAGCCGCTCCGACGGCAAGCAGAAAACAGGCCGCCAGGAACAGGTTTCGCCCGCGAGACACCGAAAAAGTATACCGGTCGCGCCACCCTCAGACTCGTCTCCAGGTCCCCTGCCTCCGGGTCGTCCAGCGCCGCCGGATCCGGTTCGGAGCGTCGAATCGCGGCCCCGGCCGGCCGCTCGCGATAGGATCCGGCTCTTCATGAACGATCTCGGGACCCTGGATCTCGCGCGGCGCGCGGGCGAGCTCGAAGGCGCGGCCTTCGAGGCGGCTCTCGCGGCACGCGAGCGTTTGGAGCGTTCGGATCGCCTCAGCCGGATCGCGCTCACCTCCGACGAGGCCGATCTGCCGGCGGCCGACGCGCGCTCCGGCTCGCGGCGCGACCTGCCGGAGCTCGAGTCGCAGCTCGCGGAGCTCGTGCGCTTTCGCGAGGCCGTGCTGCATTCGCGCAGCTGGAAGCTGATGCAGCGCCTGCTGCGCCTCGTCGGGCGGGGCTGGTAGGTCGTGGCCGAGCGCGACAGGAGGGCCGGGATCGATGCCGGCGTCGCAGGATTCTCCGACGCAGCCGATGCCGACGCTCTGCGGACGAACATCGCCCGTCTCGAAGGGCGGATCACGACGCTCGAACGGGCTCTCGAACGGCGCTCGCGCGAGCTCCGCCTGCTGCAGGCGACGCTCTCTCCCGGCGACCTCGTCCAGCTGGCGCGGATCGCGGACGGTCTCCCGCCGCTGCCGCAGATGGCTCACCAGCTGGAGTTCTGGACCGAGACGACGGTGATCCAGCCGGCGCACATCGAGGCGACGCTCGAGGATCTCTGGGCCTCACTCACGCCGTCGCCGGCGGCGCCGCCCGGCGAGCTGCGCGTCAAGGGCTCCCGCCCGCCCGGGCGCGCGAACGGACCGGCCGAGTGACCTGGAACCCGAACCCCGAAGAGGATCGCGTCGAGCTGCCTCCGGTCACCCTGGTCCTGCTGACCTGGAACCGTTGGGAGCTCACCCGGCGCTGTCTCGCGACGCTCCTCGCCAGCGATCTCGCGGGCGCCGAGCTGCTCGTGGTCGACAACGGCTCGACCGACGGCACCCCCGGGGAGCTCGCTGCCTACGCCGGGCTGCGCGTGCTCGCACTGCCGTCGAATCGCGGTTTTGTCCGTGGCAACAACGCCGGCATCGCCGCGGCGCCGGCCGGAAACGACATCGTGCTGCTCAACAACGATCTCGAGTTCCCGCGCCGCGACTGGCTGCAGCGGCTGCGCAGGGCGGCGCATTCCTCGCCGGAGGTCGGCATCGTCGGGTGCCGGCAGGTCCTCTCCGACGGCAGGCTCCTCCACGCCGGTACCTACATCCTGCCCGACACCATGTGGGGGCAGCAGATCGGCGCGCTCGAGCGCAACGTCGGTCAGTTCACGGGCCGCCGGAACGTCGAGGGCATCACCTTCGCGGTGGCCTACCTCAAACGCCCGGTGATCGACGCCATCGGCGGGCTCGCGGAAGACTACGAATCGTATTTCGAGGATACCGACTACTGCCTGCGCGCCCGTAAGGCCGGCTTCCGAACCCTCTATGCAGGCGACTCCGAAGTGGTCCACGATGAGCACGGCTCGACTGCCGGCAACGACGGCCGCAGGATGGCGCTCTTCGAGCGCAGCCGCGAGGTCTTCCGCGGCAAGTGGCAGCAGGACCTCGACGGACGCTACCGGCGCGACCTCGTCTGGCAGTCGATCCTCAACTTTCCGACCGGCTACGCGCGCAGCAGCCGCGCCTATCTGCACGAGCTCGATCACCACCTCGGGGTGCGCTGCGCCTATCGCTACGTCTACGGCAAGGGCTCGCCGTTCCAGGTGGAGGAGCCCGAGAACACCGGCGATTACTACCTCAACGTGGTGCGCGGCCGGGAGCTGCCGCGCGGGCATGCGACGTCGGGGGTCTCGGTCGTCTACGGCCAGGGCGACGTCTTTAGGCGCGCCACCGGCAAGGTGAAGGTCGGGTTCACGATGCTCGAAGTCGACGGCTTCCCGCGCGACTGGGTCGAGCAGGCGAACGAGATGGACGAGATCTGGGTGCCTTCGGAGTTCAATCGCCGGGGGTTCCTCGCCTCGGGCCTGAAGCGCCCGATTCACCTTATTCCGCTCGGCGTCGACACCGAGTATTTCCATCCCGGCGCGCGGCGCCTCGCGAGCCCGACCGGCGAGTTCGTCTTCCTGGCCAACTTCGAGTGGGGCGAGCGCAAGGATCCGTGGCTCCTGCTGCGCGCCTTCAACGACACCTTCCGGGCCGACGAGCCGGTGCGGCTGTTGTGCAAGATCAGCAACCGCGATCCTCTCCTCAAGCTGAAGAGTGAGATCCGCAACCTCGGGCTCCGGCCGCAGGGCGGCAAGATCTCCTATCTGCTGAATCTCGACTTCCCGCACGCCGAGCTGCCGATGCTCTACCGGTCGGCCGACTGCTTCCTCGCCGTGTCGCGGGGCGAAGGCTGGGACATGCCGCTGATGGAGGCGATGGCCTGCGGCCTGCCGACGATCGCCTCGGACTGGAGCTCGCACACCGAGTTCGTGCACGACGCGATCTCCTACCGCCTGGCGGTCGCGGCGACCGTGCCCGCGGTCGCGAAGTGCCCCTACTACGCCGGTTTCCGTTGGGCGCAAGCCGACGAAGAGCATCTCCGGACGCTCTTGCGCCACGTCTTCGAAAATCAGGACGAAGCGCGCGCCAAGGGCGCCGCCGCGGCGCGCGAGATGGCCGCCAAGTGGACCTGGCGCCACGCCGCCGAGAAGATCGCGGCCCGCCTCGAGGCGCTCGCACCGTGAACACCGAACCGATACATCGGCCTGCCCCCATGCGCACGCCCAAGGAGCCGTAGATGAGCCCGATCGGCCCCGGCCGTGGTCATTTCGAGACGATGGAGCTGCACGGCGACCTCTGGAGACTCTCCGGCTGGATCTGTCATCCGGATCTCGCGACGACCGCGGTGGCGCTTTCGATCGACGGGGTGGCTCTCTGCGAGCTCGTGCCCACGCTGCGCGAGGACGTGGCCAGAATCTTCGACTGGATTCCCCACGCCGGCGCTTCGGGCTTCGCCGTGGAGGTGCCGCGTCGGCAGGGGCGCCAGCAGGTGCTGGTCGAGGCCCGGCAGGGACAGCGGGTTCTCACCTCGATCCGGACCACGATCGCGTCCGAGTTCGAGCAGCTCCCGACGCCGCCGCCGGCGCTCATGCAGCGCGTGAACGGCTCTCCCGATCCGCGCTTCTTCGATGCCGACGGCGTGCGTTCCTACACCGAGTTCTTCGACGCCGTCGCTCGGCATCGCGACTGGCAGTCGATCCCACGGATGCTCGACTGGGGCTGCGGTTGCGGGCGCGTCACGCGCTGCTTCCTGCGCGCCCATCCTGCGCTCGAGGTGCACGGCTGCGACATCGATGGCGAGGCGATCGCCTGGTGTTCGGAGCACCTCTCCACGGGGAGCTTCCGGACGATCGATCCCCAGCCGCCCACCCCGTACCCGGATGCCCGCTTTCCACTGATCCTCGGCTATTCGGTCTTTTCGCACCTCGATCCCGATCGGCAGCGTCTCTGGCTCGCGGAGTTGAATCGCCTGCTGGCGCCGGGCGGGCTTCTGCTCGCCTCGGTGCACGGCCCCTTCGCGGCGCGCTTCGCCTTCCCGAAGCTCCAGCCGTCGCGCGGTTTCAGCTGGCGGCGGCGCCCGGGCACCTTCGACGTGCGGGCGAAGGGCTTCATCGACGCCGGCGAAGACGTCGCGCTGCAGGGAATCGCCCCGGCGGGCTACTACCGCGGCGTCTTCCAGTCGCCAGCCTGGACGCGCCGCGTCTGGTCCGACTATTTCCGCGTGCTCGAGATCCTCGAGGGCGGCATGCAGAACTACCAGGACCTGGTCATCCTCGAAAAGCGATGACCGGCGTACCCGACCTCGAGCTGGCGCCGGGTCACCTCGCCGTTGAGTCCGCCTGCGGACGCCGCCACCCGCCTGCCGCGATATTCGCGAGGTGAACGCCGAAGGCGCTCTCCTTTCTTCGTCAGGCAGACGATACCGGCACCTGCTGTTCGTCGCGATGGTCGGTGTTGGCGGCCTCTTCCTGTTGCACCGACAGGAGATCCTGAGCGGCTTCGAAGTCGTCATCGGCGAGCCGGGCGACGACCGCCTGAACAACTGGGTGCTCGAGCACGGCTATCGCTGGCTGCGCGGCGATCGCGCCCACGCGGACTACTGGTCGCCGCCGTTTTTCCATCCCGAACCGAACGTCGCTGCCTATACCGAGGTCCTGCTCGGGCTGCAGCCGGTCTACGCTGCCGCGCGACTTGCCGGGCTCGAACCGCAGAAGGCCTTCGCAGTGCTGGCGCTCGCGCTGTCGACGTTGAACTTCGCCGCCTTCTACCTGCTCGCGAAGCGGTTCGGGGGCTTCGGGATCGGCGCATCGACTGCGGGTGCCTTCTTGTTCGCCTTTTCCAGTCCGCGAGCGGTGGGACTCAACCACCTTCAGATGACGGCGGGCTTCTTCGGTGTGGCTGCCTTCGCGGCCCTCGTCGCCATCTTCGCAGAGCGCCGTGGTGGACGAGGATGGATCGCCCTGTTCTGGCTTTCCTGCCTGCTGCAGCTCTACGCCGGGGTCTATCACGCGTGGTTTCTCGGCTTCCTCGTCGCGCTCGCCGCCGCGATTGCGCTCACGCAAGAGCATGCACGCGAGCGGCTGCTCGCCGAGTTGCGGCGGGAACCGTTCGCCTGGGCCGGGGGCGCGCTGGTCGTCGCCGTCGCCGCCTGGCCGCTCGCCGCGCACTATCTGGCGGCGGCCAAACTGGTCGGCGCGCGGCCGCTCGCGGTCGTCTTGCAACTGCTGCCGCGACCCGAATCCTGGTTGAATCTCGGGCCGGGGAGCCTCCTCTACGGGTCTCTGACAGACCGGTTCTGGGGTCCGGCGCTCCCCTTCGAGTGGACGCACCGCCTGGGGCTGGGCTTTCTCACCTGGGCGCTGGTGTTTTGGGGGGCTGCCCTCGCTCTGCGGCGTCGGGAGGGGCCGTTGCGCCTCCTGGTCCTCGCCTTCGGGCTCGCGGTGCTTCTCGCGACGCGATGGCCCGGCGACGGGTCGCTCTGGCGCGGGGTCTACGAGCTCGTGCCCGGAGCGACCGCCATCCGCGCCGTCGGTCGCCTCGCTGTCGTCGGCTTGTTGCCGTTGGCACTCTGCCTCGCTCTCGCCTGGCGCCGCCTCGAAGAATCGCGGCGCTTTCGCGCCTGGCTCGTGCCGATCGCGGCGCTGGTCGTCCTCGAACAGGTGCAGACGCCCGAGACCTACCACCGGCAGCCGGTCCGCGAGACCACGATGGGGCTCGCGCAGCGGATTCCTCCGGATTGCAGCGCTTTTTTTTACTCCTCCAGCAATCCCGAAGAGCTCCCGCACCACGTTCATCTGGACGCGATGTGGGCCGCGATGGAGACGGGGGTTCCGACGATCAACGGCTATTCGGGAGGTGCCCCGCCGCAATGGCGCCTGAAGGAGGCCGTGGAGCAGGTGTCGAATGGCGGAGCGGACCTGCGCGAGGGCCTGCGCTGGTGGATCACGACGCGGAGGATCCCCGAGGCCGTCTGCTGGATTCGGTGGAACGGCGATCGCGATCATCCGGCGGCCGTCGAGCGCCTGCAGGGGCGCCCAATCGCGCCCGGGGCCTAGGCCGAATTCGGGCGAGAGGGAGGGAGAGATTCGCGGAGAGGACCTCGAGAGCGTCGTTGTCGACGGCGCCGTCCGCGAGATTTCGGGCGACCGGTCGCCGAGCTGGTAACCCGGTGCACCTTCCCTGGCACCGAACAGCGGTAAGCTGACCGGCTCAGGAGGACGCGCGTGGTCCAAGCGAAACACCTTCGACATCCACTTCATCCGACACTGCAGCGATTTGCCTCCGGAGCGCTGGTCGTCTTTGCCCTCTTGTGCGCTCCGACCCGGGCCCGGGCCGGCGTCTTTCCTACGCCTACGCCCGGCTTCCCCGTGGCGGTCGGCGCCGGGGCCAACTATCTGGGCCCGCCGGTCTTCGCCGACCTCGACGGCGACTTCGAGAACGAGATCATCTTCGGCGGCAACGACGGCAGGGTCTACGCCTATCGGGGGAACGGCCTCCTGCTCTGGCAGTACGACACCGGCGACACCGGGATCGGCGGCAAGCCTGCGGTGGCCGACATCGACGGCGACGGATTTCCCGAAGTGGTCGTGGGCGCCGGCTCGACGCTGCAGGTGGGGACCACCCCGGGGGTCACGGTGCTCAGCCACACGGGCGGATTCCAGTGCCATTTCGCCACCGGGGCGGGGGTCTTCTCGAGCCCGGCGCTCGCCGACCTCGACTTCGACGACGGGGGGCTGAAGGAGATCGTCTTCGGCTCCTGGGACTTCAAGGTCCGGGTGATCAACCACGACTGCTCGCTCAAGAATCAGGTGATGCTGTCCGACACACCGTGGTCGTCGCCGGCGATCGGTGACCTCGACCGCGACGGCATCCCCGAGATCGTCATCGGCGCGCCAGCGAATCCCGTCGCGGGCCCGGTGGGTGACGGCGGCCTGATCCATGCCTTCCGCAACAACCTCGCGAGCGAGATGCCGGGCTTTCCGTACTTCATCGACGAGACGGTCGACTCTTCGCCGGCGCTGGGGGACATCAACGGCGACGGCTGGCTGGACATCGTCGTCGGCGCCGGCTGGTGCTGGGACCGGCCGATCTGCGCGCCGGAGGGCGCGACGCATCTGGTCACCGAGGCGGTCTACGCCCTCGACCGGTTCGGCGCCCTGCTGCCCGGCTGGCCGGTCGTCCTGCCGGCCGATCGCTACGTCTTCGGTTCACCGGCACTCGCCGACTTCGACGGCGACTTCGACCTCGAAGTGGTGTTCAACACCCTGCAAAAGGTCGAGCCGCCGACGACCCCCGAGGGCTGGGTGTACGCGTTGGGCGGCAACGGCGCGATCCTCGCCGGCTGGCCCAAGCGACCGCAGACGCCGGCGACCTGCGACACCTCGAGCTTTTTCGGTACCTCGGCCTCGCCGGTCGTCGCCGATCTCGACGGCGTCGGGGGGCTCGAGATCGCCCTGCCTTCGGTCTGGGAGACCGTGGTCTGGAGTACTGCGGGCGTTCAGCTGACACGCACGGACGCCTGCCCCGATCCGCCCTCGCAATGGGCGCTGGTCACCGGCGGACCGGTGCAGTCGATCGGCATCGGCGACATCGACGGCGACGGCGCCGCCGAGCTCGTGGCGGCCGGCATCGACGCCAGTCCGCTCACCGGGCTGCTCTCCTCGTGGAGTTTCGGGGCCGCCGCCATCGGTGCGCGCCAGCCCTGGCCGCAGTTTCGGCGCAGCGCCGACAACCACGCCATTCTTCGATTCGAGCTCTTGCGCGACGGCTTCGAAAGCGGCGATTTCGCCGAATGGAGCAGCTCCTCGCCCTAGAGCCGACCCCTCGGGGGCTCAGCCGCGCTCGGCCACCAGGGTGAAGAGATGTTCCGACCCCGTCGGGCCGCTGTAGGTCCGCAAGGCCGTCGGACCCCAGGGGGCGAACTCCGGCCGGAAGAGCTGGCGGTGATAGGTCGTCTTCGCCCGGCCGAAGCCGACGGCCGAGAGCAGGTCCTCGATCGCCCCGGGCGAGAAACTCCACCAGGCACTCGGGTCGTGATTGCGGGTCGGATTGAAGGCCATGCCGTGCGACCGCGCCAGGGTCGCGGAGTGCGACGGCAGGCGGCGCACGAAGCCGTCCAGCCGGGTCGTCGTGCGGAAGGGGGGCATGAGGAGCTCGGTCACGATGATGCGCTCGCGGGTCACCCGGGCGGCGGCGGCGAGAGCCGAGTAGGGGTCGCGCAGGTGCAGGAGGATCGACCCGAAGGTCGTGACGTCGACCGGCGGGAGGTCGGCCGGAATCTCGTAGGCCGTGGCGTGGCGCAGGGTGAGCGCCGAACCGAAGGCGTGCCGCGCATGCCACCAGGCCCGGTTGAGTCCTTCGACCACCTCGCGATACCTGCCCTCGAACGACTCCCGGTCGAGGCCCGGGAAGGTCATGATGTCGCCGAGGCGATCGGGCGAGAGATCGAACGGCACGACGTCGGCGCCCCGGCCCTCCATGTGAAAGGAGAGAAAGCCATTGGCGGCGCCGACCTCGAGAACGCGCTTGCCCTTGAGATCGACGCCGCCCAGGTAGGCGTCGACGTTCGGTCGCAGATCCCAGGCGCCGTCGATCGTCGGCAGGCCCGGCAGGTCGATCGAATGGTAGAAGTAGCCGTCGGCGAGCGCCGCGAGCCGATCCGGGATTTCATTCATTGGGAGGGAATCCTATCCGAGGCGGTTCGTCGCCCGCCCGCGGCACCCTGGCGGCCAGGCGGCGCCGGCACCGCCTCCGGCGAGACTTGGATCCGCTCCCACGCCGGATACTCGTAGAGCAGCCGGCCCGAGATCACCCAGACGACGATCTTCTTGCCGGCGAGGCCGTTCTCGCGGCGGGCGAGTGCCTCGCGGGTGCCGTTGGCGCCGCCGGCGGTCACTGCGAGCAGGTCGATGGGCTGGCCCATGGCGCTCGCCAGGTGATCGACGAGGCCGGCGCGGTGGGCGTCGTGGTAGACCACCGAGCTGCTGTCGCCGAGCAGCAGGATCGGGCTCGTGCGTGCCACCGTCTCGACGCCGGCTCCGCTCGCTCCAAAGACCTTCGGTCGCTGGGAGTAGAGAGCCAGCGGGACGCAGGGCGGGCGCGGGGCTTTCAGCTTCCCCCAGAGATCGCCGCAGTCGTCGCGGGTCGAACGCTCGACGGTGAGCGCCAGGCCCGGGCCCCGGGGAGCTCCGCTGTGCACCAAGCGGGTCGCGATCTCGCGCGCCGCGACCTGTGCCGACCACGGGCTCCAGTGGGTGTCCTGAGCGGCGTAGAGCGGCTCGGGGCTGCGGCGGCGTTCGGCCCTGAAGGTCGGCCCGAGGTCGAGCACCTCGATTCCCCGGCGTTCGAGCTCGGCGAGCCAGAGACGCTGCTCGTGCCCGAGGTCGAGCGCGACCGGGTCGGCGTCGGCCAGCAGGTAGTCGGCGTAGATCTCGAACTTCGGCGGAATCCGGACGACGAGCAGCGGGAGCCCGCGTCGGCGGAGTTGGCCCGCGAAATCTCCCACGGCGAGGAGCGCGTCCGTCCGCTCGGCGTCGAGGGGAGTGTCGGGCGGCTTCCCGGACGACTCGTTGGGCACCGGCCAGGGGCCGAGACCGGCGGCGCCCTGGATCTCCGAGCGCAGGAAGAGCCAACCGTCCCGGCCGGCGAAGACCCCCTTGGTCGCCTTCGGGGCCAGAAGCTCCCGGACCTGCTGCCGAAACCGCTCGACCGCCGCTGCGGAATCCGCGGAAACGGCGGCCGCCGCCCCGCTGGCGCCCGCCAGCAAGGCTCCCAGTCCGAGCCCGGCGAGAAGCCCGCGCCCACCCCGCAACGCCCTTCGAATGAACCGTTTGCGTACCGTGGCCAGCGCGGTGCCGGCCGCTTCGCCGGGCGAGATCGCCGCGGAGCCGAGCGAGCTGCTGCCGACTGCGGCGCCGACTGCGGTGCCAGCCGCCCCGGGAGCCGCGCCGCTGGCCCGCAGGCGGCGCGGCGACGGGAGCGCGGCTTTCGGGCGACCGGGCATTCCGGTATCCTACCGCCCCGAGTTGGCGCTCCCTCGAGGCTGCGGCCGCGGCTTTCGTTTGCGGCCGGTCCCTCGCTGCGCCGGCCCGCCGAGAGACCTCCATTGTCCGAAGCCTTCGACCCCATCGTCACCCCGCCCGCGATGCTCTATCTGTCGCTGCCGGTGAGCGACATCTGCAACTACCGCTGCCGGCACTGCCATATCTGGATGCACGAGCAGGGCCCCGACGCCCTCTCCCGCGAGCGCCGGATCGAGCTCGTGCAGGAGTTCGCGCGCCTGAACCCGCAGGGGACGGTGGTCCTCCCGGGCGGCGAGGTGACGCTCGACATGGCGGAGCTCCTGGCGGTCGCCGGGGCCTGCCGCGACGCCGGGCTGCCGTGCGTCATCATGACCAACGGCTCGCGGATCGACACTCCCGAGGCGGCGCAGGCCCTCGTGACCTCCGGCGTCACCTTCTGCGCGGTGTCGCTCGACAGTCACCTGGCAGAGTGGCACAACTTCACCCGCGGCCTGCCGGTGGCCTACGACGAGGCGACGCGCGCCATTCGCCTGCTCGCCGAGGCGCGCGACCGGTGGGCTCCGGAGAGCTTCCGCCTCTGCGTGACCGGCGTGCTGTTCAAGGAGAACCTGCCTCTCTTTCCCGACTTCGTCGAGTTCTGCCGTGCGCAGGGCGCGCAGCACGTCGACCTGCAGGTGCTGGCGCGGACCTTCGCCAACGCCCACGCGAGCCGCGACGCCTTCTTCGAGAAGCACTTCTGGCACACGCCGGAAGAGAAAGCGCAGGCCCGCGAGCTCTTCACCCGCTTCTTGACCGAGCTCGATCCGGCGGGCAGCTTTCTGGTCAAACGCCCGGCCGACCTCGACTGGATCCTGCGCTACGTCGACGACCCCGACTTCACGACCGAAGAGCCGATCTGCGGCTCGCACCACACCAACCTGATCGTCGACGCGCGCGGCGACGGCGCCCTCTGCTTCAACACCCAGCGCATCCTCGACGATCCGTTCGTCGGCAACGCCCGGAGCAGCTCCCTCGCGGAGCTCTGGAGCGGCCGCAAGGCCGCCGCCGATCGCGCCGTGATGGATGTCTGCACGCTGAACTGCGGAGCCCTCAACTGCCACCGCCGGAAGCCCTCGGCCGAGGTCGCGGTCGCATGACGACACCGCAAATACCTCCGGTGGGCACCCTGACGGCGCTCGACGCCGAAGCGATCGTGCGTGAGCTCCTCGAGCGCGCTCCCGGCGAGACGTCGAAGGGCGCCTTTCTCGCCTTCGCCGACGAAGCCCAGCGGGAGGTCGCTCGGCGTCTCGGCGAGGCCTACGGCTCCGATCTGTTCGGCCGGTTGATGGCGCTCAAGATCGTCAACCTCGCGGTTGCGCGCTATCACTTCGGCCATCGCCACACGGCCCTCGCGTCGCGTCCGGTGCAGCTCATGCTCGACCCGGCGAACAACTGCCATCTCTCCTGCCCGGGCTGCGTGCACACGGCGAACAAGGACCTCTCGGCGCGCTACGACTGGCCGGGCGGCCTGCTCTCCCCGGCGACGTACGATCCGTTTCTCCGCGAGCTCGGGCCGACGGCCTTCGGAGCGGTGTTCTACAACTACGGCGAGCCGATGCTCAACAAGCGCACGCCGGCGATGATCCGCGCCGCCAAGGACTATCTGCTGCACACCTGCATGTCGACCAACTTCTCGTTGCCGGTCGACGTCGAGGCGCTGGTCGGATGCGGGCTGAACTTCCTCTTTCTGTCGATCGACGGCGCCTCGCAGGAGATCTACGCCCGCTTTCGGCGCGGCGGCGACCTCTCCCTGGTGCTCGACAACACCCGGAGGCTCCTCGCGGCCCGTGAGCGCAGCGGGTCGAACGTGCCCTACGTTCTCTGGCGCTTCCTCACCTTCGAGCACAACCTGCACGAGGTCGACGAGGCGATCCGCGTCGCTGCCGACGTCGGCGTGGACCAGATCTCGATCACCACGCCGTTCGCCGTCGACTGGGACGACCCCGAGATCCGCATCGCACGCTCGGAGCGCGAGGGGATTCACCTCCTGCGGCCGGGGGCGACCTTCAAGGGTCCGCTCGACGACTGGCGCCAGGTCGCCCTGCCCGCCGCCGAGATCGAACGCGAGTTCGCGCGGACCTGGGCGGAGCGCGTGCAGAGCGGGCCGCTCGAGGAGCCGAGCCGGAGCCGTTCCGCGACCTGCGCCTGGCTCTACCAGAGCCTCACGATCGACGCGCGCAACCGGGTGATGCCCTGCTGCATGACGCCCGAGCAGGGGTCGAACCGCGTCTACGGCACCTATCCGGATTTGCAGGGGCAGACTTTCAACCAGTCCGACTACCGACTCTCCCGGCTGGCCTTCGCCGATCGCGAGGCCTACGGCCGGGAGAAGGGTTCGACTCCGGCCGAAGAGGCACCCTATTGTGCAGTCTGCACCGCGAACCCCGAGCTCACCTACACGCTCGAGCGCGACGTCGTCCGCGACCTCGGGTTGCTGGACCCCCGCCGGCTCGTCTCGGAGGCGAGCGTTCGCGACTTGACCGACTGGCCGCGCTCCCGGTGATCCCTGGTTCGCTTGGCGCGCGAGCCCGCTCATGAGGGGGCGGCTCCTGCTGGGCATCCTCGTCCTCACGGTGCTCCCGGCCTGTCGCGGGGGCGCTCCCGAGGCGGCGCGCGCCCGCTCCGTCATCGTCGTCGACATCGATACCCTGCGCGCCGATCATCTGGGCACCTACGGCTACGAGCGCGCGACCTCACCGAATCTCGACGCCTTCGCCCGGCGCGGCGTGCGCTTCGAGTGGGCGTTCAGCCAGGCGCCCTATACCCTGCCGTCGCAGACTTCGATTCTCACCTCGCTCTATCCGAGCCGGCACCTGGTCCTGCACGATGGCGACCGTCTCGCGCCCGAGCGGGTGACGCTCGCCGAGCGCTTCGCGGCGGCGGGCTTCACGACCGGGGCGTTCGTCGACGGCGGCTATCTCAAGGCGCATTTCGGCCTCGACCAGGGGTTCGCGACCTACTTCGACCTGAACGGCGGTGGCGTGAGAGAGGGCGAGCCTCGCATCCGCGAGTGGCTGGAGCGCCACCGCACCGAGCGCTTCTTCCTCTTCCTGCACACCTATGACGTGCACACGCCGTACGCGCCGCCGGAGCCTTTCCACGGTCGTTTCGCGCAGCTCGTCGCGCCGCCCTCGCCCGGCTTTGCGCCGACCAGCGAGGCGCTCGAGGCGGTGCGCCTGTCGCAGTACGGGCCGGCGCCGGTGCGCCTGCCGGAGAACGATCTGGCCTACGCCGAGGCGCTCTACGACGGCGAGATCGCCTATGTGGACGAGTGGTTCGGGCGTCTGATGGCGGCGCTCGCGGAGCTCGGCCTCGCCGACTCGACGGTCGTCGCGGTGGTCTCCGACCACGGCGAGGAGTTCGGCGAACACGGCTCGCTCCTGCACGAGAAGCTCTACACGTCGGTGACGCGCGTGCCGCTGCTGCTCGCCGGCCCCGGGCTCGAGCGCGGCGCGAGCGTTGCGGCGGTCGTCGAAACGATCGATCTCGCGCCCACGCTCCTCGAACTGGCGGGCGTAGCTGTTCCCGCGACCCCGGACGCGGCCTCGCCTTCCGAAGCCGCGATGGAAGGGCGCTCGCTCCTCGCAGAGATCTCGGGGGCGGCCCCGGACGGAGCCGGCGCTGGGACGGAGTCGACGGCGGTGCTCGAGTCCCCGTTCTTCGGCGTGCAGCGCTCCTGGGTGGACGGGACCCATCACCTGATCGTCTCGCTGGCGAGCGGCCGTGCCGAGCTCTATCGCTACCGCGAGGACCGCGATGAGCAGCACGATCTGGCAGTCGGGGCGCCGGAGGAACTGCGCCCCCTCCTCGCGAAGCTGCGGCGGTGGAGTCGCGACCGTCCTGCCGCGACGCTGCTGGAGCGTGAGAAGGTTCAACTTCCACCCGAAGTCGAGGCGTCCCTGCGCGCCCTAGGATACCTGCAATGAAGATACCCGAAATCCCCGATCTTCAGGTTGGCGCGTCGTTGCCGCGCCTGATGCTCGCACTCCTGCTCGCAGCGCTCACCCTGGCTGCGGCTGCCTGCCGTTCCACGCCGGCGGAACCGGCCGGAGGTCTGCGCTGGATCGAAGGAGCCCCGGCCGACGAACTCATGGTCGCCCAGCTCTCCGACGTCGAGTGCCTCGTCGGCTCGACCTTCGAGGGTCGGCGTCCGGGGGACGGCCTCACACTTGCCGACGCTTTTCCGCTCGAGAACGAGAGCGGCCAGGGCCTGACGGTGCGTGGCGGAGAGCTCGCTCCACGCCTGGTCATCGACCGCACCTTCGGCCCGGGAGAGATCGATGCCGTGCGTCTGGCTGTCGCAGGGGTCCGCAGGGGCAATGTGCGTGTGCGCTGGACGGTTCCGGGATCGCCCGCCCCGGCGGGCAACTTCGAGCTCCCCAAGTCGCTCGGCGCTGGCACGATCCGCAACCAGTTCTTCTTCGATCTCTCGGGAAGGCTCCCGCCTGGTGAACCGGTCCGCCTCGAGATCGAGCCCACGACGGTGGCCGGGGAGTTGGTGACACTCACCGACCTTTGTATCGGCCGTGCGCGGCTCGACTCCGAGCGCCTCGCTGTCGCTGCCCGCGTTGCCTGGAAGGCCACGCTCGCCGACGAAGCGCGCGACGTCCTGGTGCAGCCGGCAGCCGGTCAGATCGAGAAGAGCCTGGTCCTGCCGAGCTCGGCCCGGCTCACCACCGGCTTCGGCCGTCTCGCCGGACGCTCCACGGCAGTTCGGTTGCGCGCGACAGTGGCTGGTATCGGCGAGGACCCGCGGATTCTCTTCGAACGAGTCGTCGGTGCTGCGGAGCTTGCCGGAGGGTGGGTCGATCTCGCGATCGATCTTGCGGCGGCGGGGAGCGGGCTGCGCCAGGTCGCACTTTCGGCGACCCCCGATCCCCCGGGCGACGCGGCATTCGTAGGTGTCTGGAGCTCGCCGCGGATATCCTCGCCCGAGTTTCGCTCGGGGCGCCCGAACATCGTGCTCATCTCGCTCGATACCCTGCGCGCCGACCACCTTTCGCTCTACGGTTACGCGCGACCGACGACGCCCCGTCTGGACAGTTGGGCGCGCGAGCGCAACGCTACCGTCTTTCGCCAGGTCGTAGCGCCCTCTGGTTGGACGCTGCCGTCCCACTTCTCCCTGTTCACGGGCATCGAGGCTTTTCGTCACCCGGGGAACTACAACAACCTGACGATCGACGCGTCGGCCTTCGACTTCCTCGCGGAGCGCCTTCTCGCCGCCGGCTACAGGACGCAGGCCTTCACAGGCGGCGGCTTCGTGCATCCGATCTACGGCCTGGCGAAGGGTTTCGAGAGCTTCGCATACTGGGCGTCGAAAGAGACGCGAACAGAAGAGCTCGAATCGAATCTCGAACGCGCGGACAAGTGGCTGGACAGCCTGGAATTCTCGGACGGGCGGAGTCCGGGCAGCGCCGGCGGCACTGGCGATCCGTTCCTCCTCTTCCTTCACACCTATGAGATTCACACACCCAATCCCGCGCGTCAGCCTTATTTCGGCCAGATGAGCCGTCTGCGGGACGATCTCGTCGTCGACATCGTGCCCGACACCGACCTGGTCCGCAAGGGCTTTCTGGGCAATGGGCACTCCGTAACGCGCGCGGCGGACGGCAAGCCGGCCGTGCCGCTCGCGCCGGAGCTGGCGAATCTGCCGATCGATCTCTACGACAGCGCCATTGCCTACGTAGACGATCACCTCTCGCCGTTCCTGCGTCGGCTCTCCGAACCGCCCTTCGTGCGTGACACGATCGTGGTGATCTTCTCGGATCATGGTGAGTCGCTGGGCGAGGGTGGGAGGGCCGGACATGCCAATCTCGCGCTCAACAATCTACTCGTACCTCTGGTCGTCGTTCTTCCTGGAGCGCGGCAGGGTCGCGACGTCGCCTCCCAGGTGCGGCTGTTCGATCTCTTTCCAACGTTGCTCGAGCTCGCGGGCGCGGAGGTGCCGGCGGGGATCGACGCGCAGTCTCTCCAGCCTCTGCTCGCCGGAGAAGATGAGCCGGCCGGCCGGCCGGCGTGGGCCTATTCCGGACTGACGAACCATGGTCTCTCGCTCGTGTCTCCGGGAGGGCTCAAGCTCGACTGGAGGAACAGTGTCTGGAGACCGATCGCCGGTGATCTCCTGTGGTTCCGGCACGCGGGCTTCGAGGAAATCGCGCTGGCGGAGGCCCCGACGCCCGCCGAAGCGGAGCGCATGGTGCGCCAGTTACAGCAGCCTTACGCCCGCGATGCCAGCGGCCTGCGCTTCAAGCTCGAGAACCGCTCGGAGCGCCCCGCCAAGGTCGCGATCCTTTCCGACCTGATCGATCCGACGAGTGTGAAGAGCCCGGTCGTGGGCGGTGCGAGCTTGGACTGGCAGGACATCGGATATTTGTCTACGCAGATCCCGACGCATGGGCGGCTGGAACTCCAGTTCGAACGCACCCAACGGCGCGAGATCGAGCTCACCGTCGAGGTGTCGCCCGAAGCCTGTCCGGAGCGCAAGGCTTTCACGGCCATCGCGGCGACAGTCGACCAGTTGCGCGGGGGGCAGCGGCGGCAGCTGGAGTTGCCAGCCTGTCCGGGGGCCGTTGCCGGAGCGGTGGGCGGCGCCCTGGAGCTGAATCTCGTTTGGCAGGGCGCGCTCCCTGCCGCGAAAGGCGAGCGCTCGGATGAGAAGTTGCGTGAGGATCTCCGGGCGCTGGGCTATCTTCATTGATCTGCGGAGACCGGCAGGGGGAGAGCGAGCGCCATGGGAACTGTTGAGGAGAACCGCCACCACTGGGAGACGTACGACTGGTCCGGTGGCGGCGAGGAATGGTCAGAAGTCTGGGGCGGTAGCGTCTCGCAGTGGAAGGGAGCGATCCTGCCGCGGATTCGACCCTACCTTCCTGGCGGTACCGTCCTCGAGATCGCCTGTGGCGCCGGGCGGTGGTCGGTGCAACTGCGTCGATACGCCCGGCGTCTCATTCTGGTCGACCTCTCCGCGACGGCCATTGCGGCGTGCCGGGCGAAATTCGCCGGTGACGCGGAGGTGAGGTGCTTCCAGAACGACGGGCGGAACCTGTCGATGGTCCGCGATGGCTCGGTTGACTTCGCCTTCAGTTTCGACTCGCTCGTGCACTGCGAGTTGCCGGAGCTCACTGTCTATCTGCGGGAGCTGGCCGCGAAACTGTCCGTCGACGGCGTCGGGTTCATCCATCACTCGAACTTCGCCGCCGTCTTGGCGGCGGTTCCGGGCTCCAAGAACCTGCATTGGCGTGCCGAGTCGGTTTCGGCGGAAGCGTTCGTGGCGGCCTGTGACGCCGAGGGGCTGGTCTGCATCGCGCAGGAGATCGTGGATTGGGGGGGGGTCGACCGCTGCGACTGTTTTTCGGTCTTCACCCGGCCAGGTTCGAGGCGCGCGCGAGGCCTCGTCCGGGCCGAGAATCCGCATTTCATGGCCGAGGCCCTCAGTCTAAAGCTCCGTGGATCGCTCCTTCCGGCAGAGCCTCCATCCGGAGAGTATCGGGCGGGAGCGGAAAGCCGGTTGCGCCGCGTCGCCCGCAGTCTCCGTTCCCGGTTCGGGGGCGGTGAAGATGATTGACGGGACGGTGGGAACAGGGAGGCCGTTTACGACTCCCCCCTACTAGGTAGCCGGATGGAATGAGCCAAAAAAGCGTAATCGTGGCGTAGTTCGCGTCACCGACTGAATCTGAAAGGGAGAAAACGATGAAGAAGCTCAGCTTGGTAGTCATGGTCCTGGCGGTTGGCCTTTTGGTCGCCGCCGCTCCGGCTTCGGCCGTCAACTCGCTGGTGGTGAACGCGGGCGCCGCGCTCAACGCCACCAACTTCGGCTTGGCGGTCACCGTCGGACCGAACGCGGGCGACAACAATGCGGTCTATGTCCAGAGCAGCCATCCGACGGACGAGACCCACATGGAAATCCGTTTCCGTCTTCGCAACCAGTCCCTGGATGCCCCGTTGAGCGGTGCCGGTCGGAACTTCCGCTTCCTTAACATGGGCGACGACGCATCTGCCGGCACCCCCCACAAGATCCTTTTCCTGCAGCGACAGGCGACCACTGGCAACTGGCGCTTCGCGGCCTGGACCTACACCAACAGCAGCGTCTATGAGTTCGTTGGCGGGTTCTTCTTCAGCGGTTACCACAGCGCTGGCGACTTCCAGGTTCGTTGCGAGTGGACGAAGGCGACCGGTCCGAGCAACGGGATCTTCCGCTGCGAGCGCACCGACAATCCGGGCACGTTCTTCCTCCAGCGCACGGACATCAACGACAGCAATTTCCAGACCGATTTCGTCCAGGCCGGCTTCTTCGACTTCGATAGCTTCGGCGCTGGGACGAGCGGCGGTGGCAAGCTGGACTTCGACGAGTACGAGTCGTACCGCTAAGCAGCTGAACGATCGCGTCGGCCGGGGTGAACCCCCAGCCGACGGTTGCACCGGGGGCCGGTTCCGTGAGGAGCCGGCCCTTTGGCTATTTGGGCCGCCGGTCGGCGGGCGAACTACCAGAGGTCGTGCTGGCGGAGGAAGCCGTTGCGGCGCGCGAAGGCGATGTCGAGCTGCCCCAGGGCGCCGTCGATCGGGCGCCGGATCTGGCCGGCGATGTCGTAGATCTCGTACCCGCGCTCGGCCATGAACTCGATCACCTCGCGCAACAGCGGGATGTCGTCGAGAAAGGCGTAGAGGGATGTCTCGAGGACGAAGACTTCGGTTTTGCCGAAGATCGACGGGCAGCCGCGCAAGACCTCGAGCTCGAAGCCCTGCACGTCCAGCTTGACCAGGTCGGGCGCCCGGCCGCCGGACTCGGCGAGCAGATCGTCGAGGCGGCGCACCGGTGCCGGGCGCTGTTCCCCGCGCGCTTCGCGCGCCGGGTCGTGGCGCGGCAGGAAGGAGGAACCCTGGAGGTCCTCCCAGATCGTCTGCAGGCGGGTCTCCTCGCGGGCCCCGGCGGCGGTCGCGACCCAGCGCAACCCTGGAAGCCGGGCGCAAAGCTCGTCGAGCGCCCCGGCGAGCTCCGGTTGCGGCTCGATCAGCAGGACCTCCACCTCGGGGAAGATGCCCTTCAGCATCTCGGTCCAGTGCCCGCGATGGGCGCCGACGTCGACGGCGAATCCCGGAACGAAGCCGCGCTCCTGCAGGAACGCCAGAAACGTCCGCATGTCGGCGAACGGTCGATCCATCACGGCGGGGGAGGCGAAGTCAGCCATCGGAGTCCGGTGACTCTATCCGCTTCACCCGCGCGTTGCCCCGGGCGTGGAACTCTTCGAAGAGCGCCCGGTTCGGCATATCGGGGCCGAGCGGGAAGCCGGCCCAGTGGGCGAAGAACATCTGCCAGCCTTCGTCCCAGCGTCCCGAGTCGCGCAGACGGTAGGCGGTGCCATCGAACTCGATCCGACCCACCGCCGGCCAGCAGG
>JAGPDF010000082.1 GCA_018057705.1 Thermoanaerobaculia bacterium
CGAGAAGCGCCGAGATCGTCCGCCGCGCCGCCTCGGGAGCGAGATCGACGACCAGATCGAGGTCGACGGTCAGGCGAGCATGTCCGTGCAGGACGACCGCCAGCCCGCCGACGACGACATAGCGTCCGCCCTGTTCGTTGAGCCGCGCCAGGATCGGCTCGTAGATCGACATGCCCAAGAGTATAAAGGCGGCAAGTCTCTCGCGCTGGAGAGGGCGCGGTCCCGGCCTCACCCCCCGGAGCTCCATTGCCGCCAGCTGCTCCGCGTCAGCATCGGCGCCGACAGGAACGCCGCCGCGTCGAGGCGATCTGAGATGGTCTGGAGCGAGCCGCCGACGCCGTGGCGCGCCTTCGACGCTGTTGTGACATCGTCGTTCCGGAGTCGGGTTGCGGTTGGCTTAGACGAAGGGGAAGAAACCGTGACAGTTACCGATTCTTCACTCACGGCAGAGTGGACGATCGGTATCGCGGTGGGTAGAAGTCGGCAACTTTCACCGGATCCTCCTATCGCCGCCGCACCTAGCGACGGCTCGCCCGCGGGCGTCGGTGGTTCTGGGCGAGCGGGCTCCTGCGTTCCTCGGCGCTCCGTGGGCCCCTCTCCTCCCATCTCCGCGCCTCCGGTGCTCGGTGCCCGCTCGCCCGGGAGTGGTCCGGGAGGGCGAGCCTTGGTGGCCGCTGGGGATGGCGGGGACCTGACGGGGAAAGCGGTAGGATGATGTCGGTTCTTCCTATGGCTGCGGAGGCGTGACGATGCTCTGGTGGGCGTGGCTGCTGGTCGGGTTTCTGCTGGTCGCCGCCGAGTTGCTGACTCCTGGCGGGTTTTACCTCCTCTTCTTCGGGCTCGGCGGCATCGTCGTGGGCCTCCTCGGACTTGCCGGGATCGTACTGCCGGCGTGGGGACAGTGGCTGCTGTTCTCGGCGCTCTCGATCGGGGCGACGCTGGTCTTCCGCAAGCCCCTGCTCGACTGGCTGCAGAAGCGGATGCCGCAGCCGCAGGCCGACGATCTCCACGGCGAGATCGCGACGCCGGTCGAAGGGATCCTCCCCGGCGCGGTCGGCAAGGCCGAGCTGCGCGGCACACCCTGGAACGCCCGCAACGCCGCAACGCGGCCGCTCGCCGCCGGCGAACGCTGTCGCGTCGTCGGCATGGACGGACTGCAACTTCTCCTGGAGCCTGAAAACCGATGACCTATCTGCCGCTCTTTCTCGCCTTCGCGGATGCGCAAGAGAAGAATCCGCTCGCCTCGCTCCTGACCATGTCGGTGATCGTGCCGGTGGCGCTCGCGCTCCTGGTCCTCATCGTCATCGCCAAGACCGCCGTCGTCGTGCCGCAGCAGTCGGCCTACGTCGTCGAGCGGCTCGGGCGCTACGCCGGTACGCTCGGCGCCGGCTTCCACTTTCTCTTTCCGTTCATCGACATCCTGCGCTACCGCCTGTCGCTCAAGGAGCAGGCGCTCGACATCCCGGAGCAGATCTGCATCACGCGCGACAACGTCCAGGTCGGCGTCGACGGCGTGATCTACCTCAAGGTGATGAACCCCGAGCGCGCCTCCTACGGCGTCCAGGACTACTTCTTCGCCATCTCGCAGCTCGCCCAGACGACGCTCAGGAGCGAGGTCGGCAAGATCGACCTCGACCGCACCTTCGAGGAGCGCTCGCACATCAACGGCCAGGTGGTCTCCGAACTCGACAAGGCGTCGGAACCCTGGGGCGTCAAGGTCCTGCGCTATGAGATCAAGAACATCGTGCCGCCCAAGGACGTGCTCTCGGCGATGGAGAAGCAGATGCGCGCCGAACGCGAGAAGCGCGCCGTGATCCTGACCTCCGAGGGCGAACGCGACGCGCGCATCAACGAGGCCGAGGGCGAGAAGCAGCAGGTCATCAAGGCTTCGGAGGCCACCCGCCAGCGTCAGATCAACGAGGCCGAGGGCCAGGCCGAGGCGATCCTCGCGGTGGCGAGCGCCACGGCCGAGGGGTTGCGTCGGGTCGCCGAGACGATCCAGAACCCGGGCGGCCGCGAGGCGGTGCAGCTGCGTGTCGCCGAGCAGTGGGTCGCCCAATTCGGAAACCTCGCGAAGTCGACCAACACCGTCATCGTCCCGGCGCCGGTCGGCGATGTCGCTGCCATGATCGCGACTGCCATGAACGTCTTCGCCGAGACCAAATCGCGGGCCTGAAGCAAGGCGTCCGGCCCCGCTTCGAGAGAAGGGGGCCGGCAGCGTCCGGCTATTCTCCCAGCGCCGCGTAGCGGACGAGGTTGAAGCGCGTCGTCTGGGCGTCGCGCATCCTTTTTCCGATCGCCTCGTGGAGGCCGGGCTGCCAGTCGGTCCAGCGGGTGAAGAATTTCTCGGCAGCGGCGGGGTCGCCGCCCAGCTGCAGGGCGATCGACTCCTCGAGCAGGCTCGCGACCGTCGCGGCGTACTTCTCGTCGTGGATCTCGAGGAAGCCGTCGGCGGTCGTCGTCAGCAGCCCCTTGTCGAGGAACCAGTTGAACTGCACCAGCTGCATGAGCTGATACGGCTGGTCGCGGCGCGGCCGGTTGTCGTTCAGAACCCGGAGGATTCCGCTGGCGCGCACCGCCGCGAGACGTTCGGGCGTCGCCAGACCGCGGTCGGCGAGCTTCTGCATCGCGAAGAGCGACACCAGATCGGACTTCATCTCCTCGACCGCGTCGGCCCAGCTCGCGAGCGCCGGATCGAGCTCACGCCCGTCGCGTGTCCACTCGGGCCCCAGATAGTGCCCGATCTCGTGCCAGAGGGTGCGTTGGAAGCCGCCGCTGCCGCCGTCACCGCCGAGCCCGCCGCGCGACGCCGGCGCGATCGCCGCGTTCCAGCGCCTTTGCGCGTTGGCGAAGAGATCGGGGTTCTTCATGATGTTGGCGCGCATCAGGATGATGCGGCCATAGCGGCGCGAGAACAGCGGATCGTTCGGGAGGTTCGTCGCCGTGTTCGTGCCGCGCGCCTGCCCGAAGTCGGCGATCACCTCGTAGACCCCGATCGGGATCTCCGGGCGCACCCGCTTCTTCGGTGAGTAGGGCAGCGCATCCTCGATCTCCTGCAGACTCCCGAGCGACTTCGCGAGCTCGGCGGTCGCCGCTTCGTCGCGCAACAGGAGGCTCATCGACGGAAACGCCTTCACCCCGAAAAGCGCGTCGTCGTAGGTCTCGTACGAACCGATCTGGGCGTTCAAGCGGCCGAAGCGCCCGGTCACCCAGGCGGCGTCGCCGCTCTCGTAGTCGTTCGACAGCAGGTCGCGGGCGCGGTTGCGGAGGTAGCCCGCGAACTCGGCGTCGTCGGCCGCCACCGCGTCGGCGGCGTGGAGGAGAGAAAGATAGGCGGTCGTGAGCGGACGCGCCCAGGCCACGGCCTGCGGCACGGCATAGAGCACCTTCGGGTCGGGATGCTCGGCGAGCGCCGCGAGCTTGCCGACGAGGAACGGGTGGAGCCCGGCGACGAGCGGCACGCGCTGCAGCGTGTCGAGATCCGCGGCCAGGGCCTCGGCGGTGGCGCGCCGCACGACGGTGCGCTCGCCCAGAATCGACGGACGCTCCGCCGGACGGGCGGCGAGGAAGGCCTCGACCTCGACGGCGGTGATCCCCGCAGGATAGACGTTCTTGCCCGGCGTCTCCGCGGCGACGGCGAGGAACGGGACGCGCCGGTTGTCGAGGGTGGTGGCGATCGGACCCTGGAAGAGCCGGAAGAGACGCGCGGCGTCCGACTCCACCGGCGCCTCCGCGGTTCCGGCGGTTGGGGTGCGGGCCTCGTCGAGCAAACGGAGGCGTTCGCGCTCGGCCTCGGGGTGGCGGGCCTCCTCGTAGAGGCGCTGCAGGATGCCGCCGACCTGGAGGAGATGGTTCACCGCCGCGCGTTCCCCGGGAGTGAGGTGCGCGAGATCCGGCGCGAGGCGCAGCGTCGCCGTCTTCTGCAGGATCGCCGCCCTCTCTGCCGGGGCGAGGGTGGGGGTCGGCGTCGGAGGCGCGACCTGGGCGGCGGGCTCGGCGGCGCCGAGGAGCGTGGCAGCGGCCAGCGGGGCCAGGCTGAGGGCGGCGAGGAGCGGAGCTCTCATGGCTTTCCTTTCGTCTTCGCATGCGCGAACAGGTAGTCGGCGGCGACCTGGGCGTAGGCACGCACGCCGGTCGGGAGCGCCGACTCGTCGACGTAGAACAGTGGTGAGTGGTTGCCCGCCGCGGTGGCCAGCCCGGCCGGCGGAGTGATGCCGAGAAAGAGGAAGACTCCGGGCACTCGCTGGGCGTAGAGCGAGAAGTCCTCCGATGCCGTGATCTTCGATGCCTCGCGCACCCGCGCGGGCGCCACGCGCTCGAGCGTCGGGAGGAACTGGTCCACGAGGCGGGCGTCGTTGGCGGTCACCGGATAGCCGGGTTCGAAAGTCACTTTGGCGGTGGCGCCGTAGCCCTCCGCGACGCGCTCGACCATCCGCCGCATGCGCTTCTCGAGGTCGGTGCGCATCGCCTCGTCGAAGGTGCGCATCGTGCCCACGAGCCGGGCGCGATCGGGGATGATGTTGCTGCGCACCCCGGCGTCGAACTGGCCGACCGTGATGACGACCGGCTCGTGGGTGAGGTCGGACTCGCGCGACACCAGCGTCTGGAGCGCGGTGACGATGGCGCTTCCGGCGACGATCGGGTCGATTCCGGACCACGGCTTCGAGCCGTGCGCCTGCCTGCCCTGGATCTCGATCTCGAAGCGGTCGCCGGCCGCCAGCAGCGAACCGCGGCGGTAGCCCAGGAGACCGCTCTCGAGGCCGGCGAAGGCGTGGATGCCGAAGACGGCGTCGACCTTCGGATCGTCGAGCGCCCCTTCGGCGATCATGCGCTCGGCGCCGGCGATCCCTTCGGCGGCCGGCACGCCCTCTTCAGCCGGCTGGAAGAGCAGCACGACGCGCCCCGGCAGGCGATCGCGCAGGCCGGCCAGAACCTCGGCGGCGGCGAGGAGCATCGCGGTATGGGCGTCGTGACCGCAGGCGTGCATCACCGGCACGGTCTTGCCCTCGTAGGTGCCGGCGGCGCGACTCGCGAACGGCAGGTCGACCTCCTCCCGGACCGGCAACGCATCCATGTCGGCGCGCAGCGCGATCGTCGCGCCCGGAAGCCTTCCGGAGACGACCGCGACGACGCCGGTACCGGCGATCGGGCGCGGCTCGAGCCCCATCGCCGCGAGGCGCGCGGTCACGAACTTCGCCGTCTCGACCTCGCGACCGGAGAGCTCGGGGTTCTGATGCAGGTGGCGGCGCCACTCGATCAGCTTGCCCTCGACCGCCGCTGCCCTGCGGTCGATCTCGGCGGCGAGGGGGCTGGCGACGGCCGGGCGCGCGGTATCCGCGCCGGCGCCGAGCGCAGGAGGCGGGGTCGCGAGCTGGAGCGCGAAAAGACCAGTAAGGGAAAAGAGCAGGCCGGCGCTGTGGCGGGTCGGGCTGGGCATTGGGGAAGGCTATGACAGATGCGTCTCTGTCCGATCGGAGGTCTGTCTTGAGGCAGTGGCGTCGACGGCCGGTTGCGGCTAGGGTTGCGGTACTTCACTGCAGGAACTCAACCGGGAGGTATCCATGTTCCAGAGGCATCTGGTCATCGCCATGCTTTTCGTATCGGCATCGCAGGGCGCAGTGGTCGCCGAGGGCGGCCACACCATCGAAGGGCTCGGCGCAGTCTCGTTTCCGGTGAGCTGCCGCCCCGAGCTCCAGCCGGCATTCGAGCGCGGGGTCGCTTTGTTGCATTCCTTCGAGTACGTCGCCGCGCGGGAAGCTTTCGAGAGAGTGAGCGCGGACGACCCGGCCTGTGCGATGGCGCACTGGGGGGTCTCCATGAGCCACTTTCACCCGCTCTGGGCCGCGCCGACCGCCGCGGAGCTCGCGGCGGGGCTCGCGGCGAGCACGCGCGCGGCCGAGCTTGCCGGCGCCGCTCCGGCCAGCAGGGGCACCGAGCGGGAAAGCGGATACATCGCGGCGATCGGCAGCTTCTGGTCCGACGCCGCCGCGGCGGACCACAAGACCCGTACAGCCCGCTATCGCGACGCCATGGCGGCGCTTTCGCTGCGATTCCCCGAGGATGCCGACGCGGCGGTCTTCCACGCCCTGGCGATCCTCGGCACGGCGCCGCCGGCCGATCCGGAGCACAGGATGCAGAAGCAGGCGGCGGCGATTCTCTCGAGCTGGCTGCCCAGGCTGCCGAATCACCCCGGCATCACCCACTATTCGATTCACGCCTTCGATTCGCCGGAGCTCGCCTACCTGGGTCTCGACGCCGCGCGCCGCTATGCGCGCATCGCCCCGGCGGCGGCGCATGCGCTGCACATGCCGTCGCACATCTTCGTCCGGCTGGGACTCTGGCCGGAGACGATCGCATCGAACCTCGATGCGGCAGCGTCGGCGCGCGCCGCGATCGCGCGAACCGGTTCCGGCAGGGTCGCGCTCGAGGAGCTTCACGCGCTCGACTATCTCGAGTACGCCTACCTCCAGGCCGGGGACGACGAGCGGGCGCGCGCTGTCGCCGAACAGGTGGCGCGAACGACGTCGATCGAGGCGGCGGTGCTCCAGGCGACGTACGGCCTCGCCGCCATCCCGGCGCGATATGCACTCGAGCGCCGGCAGTGGTCGGAGGCCGCGGCTCTCGAGCTGCCCACGAACCTCGGCGTGGACTGGGCGAAGTTCCCGCAGATGGCGGCGATCAACTCGTACGCGCGTGCGGTCGGCGCGGCGAAGATCGGCGACCTGGTCGCCGCAGGGACTGCGCTCTCGGAGCTCGCAGCGTTCCACCAGAGCCTGGTGAAGGCGCCTCCTCCGGGGCCCTACGACTGGGCCGCGAGCGTCGAGTCGCTGCGGCTCGCCGCGGCCGGTTGCCTCGCGCAGGCGCGCGGCAACACCGCCGAAGCGTTGACGCTCCTCCGGGCGGGCGCCGATCTGGGGGACAAAGTGGGCAAGCACCCGGTGACGCCCGGCACGGTCCTGCCGCAGCGCGAGCTCCTCGCCGACCTGCTGCTCGAGCTCGGCCGGCCGCGCGAGGCGCTCGCGGAGTACGAGGCCAGCCTCGGCGTCGCCCCCAACCGGCTCCACGCGCTGGCTGGTGCCGCGCGTGCCGCCGATCTTGCGGGTGAGGCCAATCGAGCGCGCACCTTCGCCAATCTGGTGGCGGCGCTCGCGAGCCCGGCGTCGACCCGGCCGGAGGTCGTGGCGGCGCGCGCTCTCGTTGGCAGGTAGCCCGGGTTCGAAGGTGGAGATCGGGAGAGCTGAAACCGGCCGGAGTCCGGGGCATCCAACAGGGGAGAAGAGGAGCCCGACCGATGAACCGATCGCGAGCTTTCACGCTGTGGCTGTCCCTGTCTGCCGTCCTTCTGGCCGCCGCGCCGGCCGCGGCCCTGACGCCAATCAACAAGACGCTCTTCGGCGGCCTGGCGATCGACGGCTACGACCCAGTGGCCTACTTCACCGATGGCAGGCCGATCGAAGGCAGCAAGGAGCACGCGTTCGAATGGAACGGCGCCACCTGGCGCTTCGCTTCTGCCACGCATCGTGAGCTCTTCGTCCGGGAGCCGGAGCGCTACGTCCCGCAGTACGGCGGCTACTGCGCCTGGGCGGTCGCCCAGGGCTATACCGCCGACATCGATCCCCAGGCCTGGAGAATCGAGAACGGCCGGCTCTACCTGAACTACAGTCCCGACGTGCAGAAGAAGTGGGCGGCCGACATCCCGGGGAATATCGCCCAGGGGGACGCGAACTGGCCGAAGCTGCTGGCTGGCGACTAGGGGGAGATCTGGAGGCGGAGGAGAGAGCCGCAGCGGACGAGCCCGCGCTGCTCGCTGCGCTGCGCAGCGGCGACGCGCGAGCCTACGAGGCGCTGGTCGAAGGCCACGGCGGACGCATGCTCGCCGTCGCGCGGCGCATGCTGCGCCATGACGAGGAGGCCCGGGACGCGGTCCAGGAGGCCTTCCTGCTGGCCTTTCGCGGCCTGCCGAAGTTCGAGGGTCAGAGCCGTCTGGGAACCTGGCTGCACCGGATCGTGGTCAACGCCGCCCTGATGCGGCTGCGCAGCCGCCGGGCCCGTCCCGAGGAGTCGATCGAGCCGCTCCTGCCGACCTTTCACGATGACGGGCATGCGACCCGCACCTACCGGGAATGGCCCGAGAGCGCCGAGCAGCTCCTCGAGCGCGCCGAAGTGCGGAGCCTGGTGCGGCAGGCGATCGACCGCCTCCCGACGACCTACCGCACCGTCCTCCTGCTGCGCGACATCGAGGAGCTTTCGACCGGAGAGGTCGCGGAGGCGCTGGGCATTTCGGCGAATGCGGTGAAGATCCGTCTGCACCGGGCGCGGCAGGCGCTGCGCGAGCTGCTCGACCCGCACCTCGAACAGGGGGAGGCATGAGATCCCGCATCGGAAAGACGCTCCACTCGCGCGGCGAGGAGTCCCTCACCTGCGAAGAGGTGCTCACGTTCCTGCTCGACTACCTGTCGCGGGAGCTCCCGCCCGACGAGCAGGGGAACTTCGAGCGCCACCTCGCCCTCTGCCCCTCCTGCGCCGCCTACCTCGCGACCTACGAGGCGACGGTCCAACTCGGCCGGGAGGCGCTGCGACGGGAGCTCGAGGTCGATCCACCGCCGCTCGACAGCGAGCTCACGCGGGCGATTCTCCAGGCAAGGTTCTAGCGCGCGTGGGACGAGCGAAGCGGGGGCAGCGTTGAGCGGCGAGGCGGCGATCCGCCGCGCCGTGGAGGGCGATGCCGCAGCGCTCGCGGCGCTCGCCGAGCGGACCTTCGTCGACGCCTTCGGCGCCCGCAACCGGCCCGAAGATCTGGCGCTCCACTGCGCGGCGAGCTACGGCGAGTCGATCCAGCGCGGCGAAATCCTCTCGTCCGAGATCGCGACGTGGGTCGCCGAGGATTCGCACGGACTGACCGGCTATTTCCAGCTCGCGTGGGATGCGCCGCCGCCGGGCGTCCGCGGCGCACGGCCGATCGAGATCCGGCGCTTCTACGTCGACGCCCCCTGGCACGGCCGCGGCCTCGCGCAGCGCCTCATGGCCGCGGCCCTCGAGATCGCCGCCGCGCGCCCCGCCGATGTCATCTGGCTCGGCGTCTGGGAGGAGAATCCGCGCGGCATCGCCTTCTACCGCAAGTGCGGTTTCGCTGTCGTCGGCGCGCACACCTTCGTCGTCGGCACCGATCCGCAGCGCGATGTCCTCATGGCGCGCAGAGCCGGCCGCGATAGCGTCCCCTAGGGCTTTCGCGCCGCGCGCGGCCCGGAGCGCCCTGATAGCCTACGCGCCGCATGGCGAAGGGAACCTCCAGGGCGGCGCGCAGCGGACGGCAGAAGCCGGCCGATCTCTACGAGGCCTACCTCGCCAGCCGGCCCGAGTCGGACCCCCGGCTGCTGCTGCCGCGCAGTGCCCTGCCGCTCGCTCGCGGCGCCTTCCTGCTCCACGGAGTGCTGATCGAGGAATGGTCGGCGGCCTGGCTCGCCGCTTTCCTCTTCGCCGAGTTCTTTCTCGTCCTCCGGCTCGCCGTGCTGGGGGATCGCTTCAGCACCGGGCGGAAGATCGACCCGGACCTGCATCGCCGGAGCCCGCTCGTCGCCCAGATCTTCTGGCTCTCCTTGAGTCTCGCGGCGGTCGTTTTCGCGGGCCAGGCGCTCGACCGCTCCACGCGCGGCGCCTGGTTCGGTCTCGCAGAGGGCGGGGCAGTCTGGGCCTGGCCGAGCGCGGGGGTTGCGGTCTATCTCGCCCTGCTCCTCGCGGAGTTCGCCTTCGACCTCGTTGTTGCGCGGCGCGAGCGCCGCACGTTCGCTCCGGCCGGCGCCCTGCGGGCGACGTTCTTCCTGGCCGCGCTGCTGGGCCTCACCTTCTTCGGCATCATCGCCGCGGGCTTCGCCGGCGAGTGGTTCGGAGACACGGGGGTCCGCGCCGTCGCCGCGACGGTGCTCGTCCTGGCGCGCACCGGCAGCGACCTCGCCGTCCTCTGGTTCCCGCTCTGGGGCCCCGGCCGGCTGGCGAAAGTCGCGGCGCAATCCCGCTCGCAAAGCTAGCGCGGAGCGATGGGAGCGCACTGATAGCCTACGCGGCGCATGCCGGCCTCTGCCAAGCGAGCGAGCGGGCGGCGGGCGCCGGCGGATCTCGGCGTCGCCTATCTCGCACTCGGACCCGAATCCAACCCGCGTATTCTGCTGCCGCGCAGCGCCCTGCCCCTGGCGCGCGGCGCTTTCCTCCTGCACGGCGTCCTGGTGCAGGGCTGGTCGGTCGCCTGGCTCGTCGGCTTTTTCTTCGCCGAGCTTTTTCTCGTCGTGCGGCTGGCGGTCGTCGGCGACCGGCTGTCGGGCGGGCCGCAGATCGAACCCGAACTGCACCAACGGCAGTCGTTGGGTCTGCAGCTGGTCTGGCTCGCGATTTCGCTCGCGACCGTGGCCTTCGCCGGGCAGGGGCTCGACCGATCGACTCGCGGCGCCTGGTTCGGGCTCGGCGGGGGAGAGGGTCTCCTCGCGACGCCGAGCTGGGGAGTGCTCGCCTACCTCGCGATTCTCCTCGGGGAGTTCGCGGTCGATCTCGTCGCCGCACGGCGGGCGAAACGGACCTTCGCCCCCGCCTCCGCCCTGCAGGCGACTTTCTTTCTCGTGGCCACGGTCCTCATGTCGTTCGTCGGCATCCTTCTGGTCGGCGTGGCGCACGGAGGATTCGGCGAGAACGGCGCGCGGTCCATGTTCATCGTCCTGCTGGTCGTCGCGCGCACGGGGAGCGACCTCGGTGTGCTCTGGTTTCCGCTCTGGGGACCGGGCCGCCTGACCCCCAAGCCACAGGCACCGCCGCCAGCGGGCGCCGACGGACCGCGAACCGGTCATTGATAGGATCGGCCGCCTGCGGCGGGCGATTCGCCGCGCCAATTGAACCCTGAACACCAAGGAGAGATCCGATGACCCGAGGCTTCCGCAACCTGATCGTCCTCGCCGCCGCCGCCGCCGTCTTCGTCCCCGCCTTCGCCTCTGCCCAGGACCTCCACCCGTCGCGGCGCAAGAGCCCGCTGGGCATGGAGCGGACGATGGTCGGCGACGCCTACGTCAAGGTCACCTACGGGCAGCCGTACAAGCGCGATCGCGACAACATCTTCGGCACCAAGGAGAGCGGCGCGGTGGTGCCCTACGGCGAGGTCTGGCGGACCGGCGCCAACGAGGCGACCGAGATCACGGTCACCAAGGACGTCATGATCGCCGGCAAGAAGCTCGCGGCGGGCACCTACTCGCTGTTCACGACGCCCGGCGCCGAGAGCTGGAAGTTCCACTTCAACTCGCTGCTCGGTCTCGATGGCACCGGCTACTACGACGCGGTGGCGGAGAAGTTCACCCCGGCCGATCTGCCCAAGCATGACGTGCTCGTGGTCGAGGCGAAGCCGGCGACTCTCGCGGCTGCCAACGAGGTCGACCAGCTGACCTTCGAATTCGAAAAGACGCCGGCCGGTGCCGACATGGTCCTGCGCTGGATCCGCACCGAAGTCCGGCTGCCGCTCGCCGCCGCCAAGTAGGTCCGCTTCCGACTTCTTCTCCAGGCCGCCCGGGAAACTGCGGGCGGCCTGGCTGCATCCGGATCGCCCGGGAAACTCCGGGCGGCCGGAATGCATCGAAAGTGCGCTGGTGGATCGGCAGTCTCTGCTGCCGGCGAATGCGCCGGGAAGGGAAAACCGATGTTCGACTTTTCCGACAAGGTAGCGGTCGTGACCGGAGCCTCGGGGGCGCTCGGCAGCGTCGTGGCCCGGCGGCTCTACGACGCCGGGGCGCGCCTCGCGCTCGTTGACCGCGAGACCGGGCGGCTGCCCGCCCTCTGGCCGGAAGTGGAGGCCGATGCCGCAGGCGCCGACCGGCTCGCCTTCCACGCCTGCGACCTCGCCGCGGCGGCGCAGGTGTCGCGCACCGTCGAGGAGATCCTGGCGCGCTTCGGGCACATCGACCTGGTGTTCAATATCGCCGGCGCCTATCGCGGTGGCGAGACGGTCGAAGACGCTCCGGACGAGAGCTGGAAGCTGCTCTGGGAGGCCAACTTCCTCTCGGCGCTCCACGTCTGCCGCGCGGTGGTGCCGCGGATGCGCCGGCAGGGCGGCGGTGCGATCGTCAACGTCGGGTCGAAGGCGTCGCTCGGAGGGGAGGCCGGAGTCGCGCCCTACAGCATCGCCAAGACCGCGGTCGTGCGCCTGACGGAGAGTCTGGCCGCGGAGGTGAAACGGGACGGAATCCGCGTCAACGTGGTACTGCCCGGTACCCTCGATACGCCGGCCAACCGCCACGCGATGTCCGATTCCGATCCGCGTGCCTGGGTCGCGCCCGAGGCGCTCGCCGACGCGATGCTCTTCCTCGCATCGCCGCAGGCCCGTGCCGTGACCGGTGCGGCGCTCCCGGTCTTCGGTCTCGGCAGTTAGGGTTTGCCGGAAGCTACGGAGCGAGAACCAGGGTGAGGCCGGAGTCCGCCGGCGCGAGGCTCACCACTTTGATTCCCCGCTGCGCGAGATCCACCACGACGTGGATCTCGTTGCCGGTCGCGGTGACGTGGAAACCGGTGCGCACACCGCGCACCAGGGTGCCGGCGCCTTCGGGTGCGCGCGGCGCCGCGCCGCGGTAGGGGTTCGCCATTCCCTTGAGCTTGATCAGCACGCGCGGATTCTCGCCGCCGATCTCCGAATAGCTGAAGGATCCGGTCCGGAAGGCCCCGTCGCCCACCAGCACGAGGACCGTCTCGCCGGCCGTTCCGGCCGACTGCCGCCACTCGATGCCGGTCAGACGCTGTGCCGGCGCCGCAGCTGCAGAGGCAACATCTGGCGACGCGTTGGCAGGCGGGGTAGCCGGGGATGCCGGCGCCGAAGCCGTCTCGGCCGGCGCTGCCGGAGGTCGTGGCGGCTCGTCAGCGGCCAGCGCGGTCGCGGCATCGGCGGCGAGGTCGGACGCCGCGGCGGCCGGCCGCTCGACCTCGGAGTCGAGGGCGTCGGGCTCTTCGGTTGCGGCGGTCGAGGGGCCGGTCGCGAGCGGTGGCGCCGCCGCGGGCGAGACCGCGTTCGGATCGACACCGACGGCCTGCGCCAAGGTCGTGCCCGGTTCCGGCGCCGCTGTGAGCGGCTCGGGCCTGCGGGGGGCGGGCGCCAGCGGCTCCTCGCCCGGCGCCTCGCTGGTGGATCCTGGAGCCCCCGCGTCGGCGGTGAGCCGATCTCCTCCCCACTGTTGCCAGGCGAAGTAGCCGCCCCCTCCGACGAGGGCGAGAATCAGCCATACCAGCCAGCGCATCGAGCCCCCGCGTGCGCTCGAGGCGGCCGCCGCGGCCGCCATCGAAGGCAGCGGTGCCTCCTCGCGCAAGGCCTCGCGCACGATATCGGCGGTCTGCGCGTCGGCCTCGTCGAGCGGTGAGAAGACGGAGAAGGCCCGCCTCCCATCCGCCGCTGCCGGATCCGGGCGTTCCGCCCGCCCGGGTGCGCCCTGGTCGGGCGGGGTCGCGGATCGCCCGGGCAGCGGGGCGCGTTGCGGCAGGCGTTCGAGTGCGGCGAAGTCGAACGGCTGCGAGTGCGATTCCGTGGTCAGGGCCGGACCACGGTCCGCGTCGTCGAGCCCGCTGTCGAGGCCGTCGGGACGCTCCCGGAAGGGCGCCGCGGCGGAGGCCGGCGCCGTCGGAAGAACGTCGTAGGACGCAGTCCCTGCGGCGGCGGCGGTGGCGGCCGCAGCGTCGACGCCGGCGGTCCCGCGGGCGGCCGGGGCATCGGTGCCAGCGGTGGTCGCGGTGGCGCCAACGGGCGCCTCGTCGGCGAAGGGGAAGCCGTTCCCGTCGAGCAGGGAGTCGTCGGCGAGCGACTGCTCCAGATATTCGAACAGGGCCTCGGCTATGTGATCGCGACTCTGGCTGTCGAGCTGGAGGAAGCGGATTCCGACGCCTGCCGGCTGGCCGGGGCCGAGGTACTTCTCGCGCACCCAGACGACCTCGCCGGCACCCTGGACGGGCTTCCTGTCGGCGCCGAGGTTGAACTCGAACACCAGCTGCGTGCCGAGCGGCGGCGGCGCCGGATGCTTGACGAACATGCCGGTCGCCGAGACGTTGGCGGCGAAGCCGTTCTGGTAGGCAACCGTGCCTTGAAAGTGCAGGCGCACGACCGCGTCGAGCGGCATGCGGGTCGAGCGCTGGAACTCACCGGAAACGTTGTCGTCGGACTCCATGGGCACGAGCTAGTTTATGCCGAAAGCTTTTCCCAATCCGACTCGTCGGCATCGAGAGCGATTGCCAGGCCGCCGTTCGATCCCGCGAAGACGGGATCCTCGACGATGGTCACCTTGCCACCCCCGACCTCGGCGAGCGTCTTCTCGAGCGCTCCGGCGAGCCCGCGGATGCGCGAGCCGCGGCCGGACAGGATGACGTTCTTGCGCACGCGCTCCTGGTACTCGGGCTCGACGGCGGCCAGGAGGTCGAGCATCGTCTCCGAGAACGGCGCCACCAGGCTCTCGCAGGCGAGGCGCATCTCCTCGGTGATGTCGACTTTCTGGGCCTTCCCCATGGCGGGCGCCTGAACGACGACCTTCTCCTTCTGCTCGCCGACGAAGCCGAACTCCTCCTTCCAGCTGCGCACCATGTGCTGCGAGAACTGGATGCCGGGATGGCGCTCGGCGATCAACTTGCCGAGCAGGTCGTCCACCGAGTCGCCCGCCCTCGTCAGCGTGCGCTGATCCTCTTCGGTCGGGTAGTGACCCTTCATGACGCAGAAGTCGGTCGTGCCGGCGCCGATGTCGATGATCAGCGTGTGCAGCAGGGCTTCGAGCCCGTAGGCCACCGCGAACGGCTCCGAGACGATGATCAGGCCGTCGACCATCCCCTTCATGACCTGGCGCAGCTGCTGCTTGTTGACGCGCAGCGTCTCGGCGGGGACCCCGACGACGGCGCGGACCTTGCGGTCCTTCTCCTCTGCGCCGGCGGCGCCTTCCGATACCGCCAGTCCGATCAGGTGCCCGAGGATCTCCTTGACCGCCGCGATGTCCTTCTCCGAGCCCTCCTTGATGAGGCCCTGCTCGAGGGGGCGATGGAGGTCGAGAAGGCTGCGGTTCTCGATCGCTTCGGCACCGATCAGCACCGATTTCTTGACCACCTTGCGCGCCACCATGTCGACCGGCCAGCCGACATAGCTGTCGACCACGAAGTGACCGCCGTTCGAGGTGGAAATCGCGCTCTGCGAGGTGCCCAGGTCGATGCCGACGGACAGGTACTTATCTTTGGCGCTCATCGATTCCCCTATCTTCCTGCCAGTTGTTCCGTGGCCAGAGAGTATGCCCGAATTCCATCGAAAAGCGCGCGCGCCAGGCGGTCGCGGTACTCCGGCTGCGCCAGGAGCCGCGCCTCCTCGGGACTCGCGAGCGAGGCGACCTCGGCCAGGATCGCCGGCATCTCGGTCTCGACGAGCACGAGGAAGGGGGCCGATCGCACGCCGCGGTCGCGCACCTCACGGCTGACTTCGCGCACCGCGCCGACCAGCCGCCGTTGCACGGCGGCCGCGAGGCGGCGGGATTCCTGCTGCCGGAGGTCGCTGTAGATGCCGTCGAGGAGCTGGCGCACGTCGGCCATCGAATAGCCCGACTCGCGGTTCTCGGCGCTCGCCAGCTCGGTAATGAACGGGTCGTCGGAGGGGCCGAGGTAGTAGGTTTCGATGCCGCGGTCGGCGCGCCCGTCCTTCAGCCAGTTGACGTGTATCGAGACGAAGAGGTCGGCGTGCGCCTGATTGGCGAAGCGGACGCGGTCGCGCAGAAAGAGCTTGCTGTCCGTGTCACGCGTCATCCGGACCTCGAAGCCGGCGGCCGCGAGGAACTGCGCGAGGCGCTGGGCGATGTCGAGCGTCAGGAACTTCTCGGTCAGGCCGACCGGGGTGCGCGTGCCCTCGTCGCCGCCGCCGTGCCCGGGATCGAGCACGATCCGCCGCACCGCCACCGGGAAGAGCCGGGCCGCCAGCCGGGTCGGGACGGTATCGGTTCCGAAGTCGGCCAGGAGATCGGGATCCAGCGGGCCCATGGCCTGCGCACCGGCCGTCGCGGCGCCCGGCTCCATCGGGCTCGCCGGGCCGCGCAGGGTGGCGTAGGGGGCGAGCGGCGGCAGTTGCGGCAGCGGAGCCGGCGCGAGCCCGGCGGCGAGGGTCGAGGGTGGGCTCGTGGCCGGCGCCGCCGGGCGAAACCAGATCGCCCAGGAGGCCGCAGCGAGGGTGCCGAGCCCAGCCAGCGCGAAGAGCAGCCAGCGGCCCACCGGAGGCTTGCGATAGAGCTTGTGTCGCGGCAGGTTCTGGATGGCGCGGACGTTCTCGTCCACCGCCCCCGAAAGCAGGCGGCGCTTGAGGCGCGGGTCGATGCCGCGTCCGGGAGGCGGGCCTGGAGTGTCCGGGGAGAGCGTCACGACGCCGAAAATGCTAGCACCACGAACTCGCTGGCCATACGCCGCCGGGGAGTCCGTCGGGCCGCGCGCCCGTGGACGAGCGCGCGGTCCCTACGCGGTGTTTGTCGGCGCGACCGGCGTGCCGCAGGCCAATCAGTCGGCGTTCTTCTGGATGCGCTGCAGGGCGGCGGCGAGGGCGCCCATGCCGGTCGTCTTTTTCGACGCCTTGAGGAAGGTCTGGTAGTCGGACTTCGAGCCTTCGAGGGTCTTGCCCTCGATGGTGAGCGAGATGCGCTTCTTGCGACCGTCGACCTGGGCGACCTGCAGCGTCACCTTCTTGCCGACGCCGTAAGTACGGCCGACGTTGGCGCCCTTCGGCAACCCCATCTCCGACGCCGGGAGGAGGCCGGTGAGGCCGGGCTCCAGCATGATGAAAGCGCCGAACTTCTCGATCTTCTCGACCGTGCCGGTGACTTTGGCGCCTTCCGGGTACTTGGTCTCGACGCCCTCCCAGGGGTTGCCCTGCGGCGTTTCACGCAGCGCGAGCGAGATGCGGCGTCGCGCGAGGTCGACCTCGCGCACCCAGCCTTCGAGCATTTCGCCGGGGGCGAGCTTCGGATCCTCCGCCTTCATCCCCGGCGCGAGCTGGGAGACGTGCAGCAGCCCTTCGACTCCCGGCTGGAGCTCGATGAACCAGCCGAACTCGGACTTGCGCATCACCTTGCCGGTGAACTTGTTGCCGTTGGCATACTGGGCCGCGATGCCCTCCCACGGATCGGGCTCGAGCGCCTTCATCGAGAGCGAGACGCGGTCGCCGCCCTTGGGCAGCTTGATGATCTTCGCGGTGACCTCGTCCCCGACCTTGAGCACTTCGTTCGGGTGGGTGACCCGGGTGCGCTTCAACTCGGAGACGTGGATCAGGCCTTCGATCCCGCCGAGATCGACGAAGGCGCCGAAGTCGGTGAGCGAGATCACCTTGCCGGTGACGGTCGAGCCGACCGTGAGGGCGGCGCGGGTCTCGGCGGTCTTGTGGGCGCGCTCGTCGCGCAGCACGGCGGCATGCGAGACCACGAGCCGATGACCCTTCTCCTCGACCCGCAGGACGCGGAAGAGAAAGCTCTGGTCGAGATACTGCGCCGGCTCCTTCGGAGCTCCCAGCTCCATCGAGGAGCGCGGACAGAAGGAGGTGATGCCGTCGACCACGACGTGGAAGCCGCCCTGGTTCCAGCCGATGACCTTGCCTTCGACATAGGCCTGGTTGGCGATCGCCGCCTGCACGATCTCGCTCGGCACGAGGGCGAGCTCCTCCGGAGTGGGAGCGACGAACTCGTCGACCGACTTGCCGGCCGGACGATGGCGCTTCTCCCGCGGCTTGCGGTCCGCCTTGTCGCCCTTGGGCCGGGCTCCGGCCTTCTTGGCGCGCGGCCCGGCCGCGGTCTTGGCCGGCGCATCCTCGGCGGCAGGGGCGGCAGGCGCCTCTGCGGCAGCTGCGCCATCGGTCGAGCCCGTCTCCTGGGCGGCGGACTCCGCCGCGACCGGCTGCGAGTCGGCGGCGACGGCCTCGGGGGCTGCCTCTACGGCGACCACGGATGAGGAGGGAGTCGCTTCCGCGGGGGTCTCCGGGGCATCGGACGCGTCGGGGGACGTTTCAGGCGTGACTTGGCTGTTCTCGAGCTCGGACATGCGGGACTCCGTCATGCAAGTTTCGGGGCGATTCCGGCGAAGGCCTCCGGGGAGGCACGGCTTGCCCGGAGAATAGCGCAAGAAGCGCGCGGAGCGAAGCCAGCCCGGGGAAGCCGCCCGGAGGGGCAGTGGAGGCTAGACTGGGGGCCTGTGCAGGAGCCGACGCGATTCGCCTGGTTCGTCACGCCGCACGGGTTCGGCCACGCGGCGCGCACGGCGGCGATCGTGGAGGCGCTGGGGCGGCGCCTGCCGGAATGCGGCATCGACCTCTGGACTTCGGTTCCGGACTGGTTTTTTGAAGAATCGCTCTCCGTTCCGTACCGCCGTCACGAGGTGGTGTGCGACGTCGGCCTGATCCAGAAGAGCCCGGTCGAGGAGGATCTGCCGACCTCCCTTGCGGTGCTCGCGGAGTTCTGGTCGGCCGCGGAGCGCTTCCGGATCCGCGAAGTGGCGGCGGCGGTCGCCGCCTCCGGCGCCTCGTGTGTGGTCGCCGACATCGCGCCGTTCGGCCTCGCGGTCGCGCGCGCTGCCGGCCTCCCTGCCGTGCTGATCGAGAACTTCACCTGGGACTGGATCTACGAACCGCTGGCGGCGACCGAGCCGCGGTTCTCCGACTGGGCGGCAAAGCTGGCGGCGATCTCTGCCGGGCCCGATCTCCATCTCCAGCTCGAGCCCTGCTGCCGGCCTGCCGCCGGAGCGCTCCTCGTGCCGCCCGTGGCGCGTACGCCGCGGATGGACCGGGGGGCGATTCGGGAGCGCCTCGCCATCCCGCCCGGGGATCGGATCGTCCTGGTGAGCTTCGGCGGCGTCGAGCACCGGCTGACGAGCCTCGGCCCTCTGGCCAGGCATCCAGGCACGACCTTCGTGCTTCCGGGGGGGAGCCCGGAAGAGCTCTGGGAGGGCAACCTCCGCCTGCTGCCGCACCGCTCGCCGATCCACCACCCCGACCTCGTCGCCGCCGCCGACCTGGTGGTCGGCAAGCTCGGCTACTCGACCGTCGCCGAGGTCGTGACGGCGGGCGGCCGGATGCTCTATGTGCCGCGCAGCGGTTTTCGGGAATCGGCCGAGCTCGCGCGCTACCTGGAGGCTCGCCTGCCCGCCGAGCCGATCGCCATGGCCGAGCTCGAAAGCGGCGACTGGGTGGGCCGGCTGCCCGGGATCCTGGCGCGCGCCCCTTCCGCCGCAGTGGACGGGAAGGGGGCCGCGATCGCGGCGCAGCGTATCGCGCAGTGGTGGGCCGGTCGCGGCGCAGTCGACTAGCGCCGGCCGGCGGTCTGCCGGCCTGCCTCGCGGGCGGCGGCGCCTCAATCGTCGAGATCGTCCGGATCTTCGGGTTCGCCCACCGTCTCCGACCAGGCCGAGCTGGCGCCGCCTTCGAAGCCGTCGCGGAACATGCCGCTGTCGAGGCGGATGACCCGCCCCGGCGAGGGCACGCCGTCGGCGGTGAGCGCGAACATCAGGTAGTGGCCGGGCGGGGCGAGGCGCGGGTCGGCCGGCGCGGTGACGACGAGTCCCTGTGCCCCGGGCGTGACGGCGAGGCGCAGGAAGCGCTGGTTCATGTCGAAGCCGTGCGTGACCGAGCCGAGCCGCACCCAGGTGATCGCCGCGACCGCCGTCTCGGGCGCGAAGAGGGGCGCGAAGTTCTCGCCGTAATGCACCGCGCCGGGGGCGGAGAGGATCGACGGGCGGGGCCCGCGGAAGAGGTAGGGCGGAGAGAAGAGCTGGCCATCGAGATGGTTGGGGTCATCGTGCTCGCTGTCGCGCGGGTGGCCGCCGCCGGCGGCGAGGACGCGGCCGTCCGGGAGCAGCAGCGCGACCGAATGGTAGAGGCGCGGGACGGCCATCGCGGCGAGCGTGGTCCAGGTCTCGGTCGCGGGATCCCAGAGCTCGGGAGCGAGGACGGCTCCGGTCGAGTTGTTGAAGCCCGCCGCGGAGCTGCCGCCGGTCGCGAGCACCGTGCCGTCGGGGAGGAGCGTCAGATTCAGGTGGCGCCGTGCTGCCGCCATCGGCTGAAGCTCACGAAAGGCAG
>JAGPDF010000083.1 GCA_018057705.1 Thermoanaerobaculia bacterium
CGGCGCTGGCGCAGAGGCGGGTCGCGGCGAGAAAGCCGGCCGTGCCCGTGGCGCCGTCGTTGGTGCCGGGGGAGATTCCGCCGGGGCCGCCGCTGCCGCCGGCGCCGCCGAGGAAGCTGTTGCCGAGACTGCTGAGCGCGCCGCCGAACCTCATCACGCCGCAGCTCGCGCCGCCCGAGCCGCCCGCGCCGCCGCCGGAATGACCGCCGCGGCTGCCGGCCCCGCCGTTGCCGCCGGGGCCGCTATCGGGGGTCGCGGCACCTCCGGGTCCGCTGCCGCCACCGGGTTGACCGGCGCCCCCGGTGCCGCCCGCGCCGCCGTCACCACCGCTGCCGCGAGCGAACAGCGAATCGGCGACGACGATGGTGCTGTCGATCGCGAATATGCCGAAGCTCCCGCCGCCTCCGCCGCCGCCGCTGCCTGCCGCCGACCCGCGGCAGCCGCCGGCGCCACCACCACCGCCGCCGCCGCCGCGATCGTCGCTGACCCCTGAGTCGCAGCCGCCGGCGCCGCCGCCACCCCCTCCGCCGCCGCCGTGCGAACCGACTCCGCCCGCACCGCCGGAGAACGCCCGCCACTGGTTGGCGACGATGAAACCCTGCGCACCCTGGGCAGCGCCGGCCACGCCGTCGGTCACCGCGCCGGGCGTTCCGTTGCCGGCGACCGCCGCTGCGCAGGTGCCGCCGCCGGCACCGCCGCCGGCACCCGAGCTCGACGCCGACCCGCCGAGGCCGGCGGTGGCGTTGCACTGGCTGCCGCTGCAGGTGCCGCCGACGCCCGGACAGGAGGTGTCCGTGCCGCCGCCGCTGCCGCCCGCCGCGCCGTCCGTGACGCTCCCCGGGCAGGCCGGGTTGCTGGCCCCTGGGCCGCCGGCGAGACGCAGGGTGCTGCAGATGACGACGACCTCTTCACCGTCGATCCCGTCGCCGCCGGTCGCCGCCGGTGTGGCGCTCGCCGAACTGCCGTTGCCGCCGGCGCCGCCGTCGGCGCCGTCGCCCTGGAGGAAGGTGACGCGGGCGAAGTCGAGTGTCGAGAGCAGGCTGTGCACGACCTGGCTGTTGTCGCCGGGAGAGAGTGCTGTCGGTCCGGCGAGCACCAGGTCGGCGAACGACGCCGTGATGGAGGCGGCCCGCACGGTGATCCAGGCGTCGACCGCGGCGACGTAGCCTCCCTGAATCGTCGCCGTGTGCCCGGGCGTGTTCCGGTCGGCGCGCAACCAGGCGGCGTCGTAACCGCCAAAGATCGCGACGCCGGTCGGTGGCTGGAGGATCTCGGTATAGGTGCCGGCGCGGACGTAGACCTGGTCGCGCAAGGGATCCGCCGCCGCGACCGCCGTGCCATGGCCGACCGTCTTGCAGGGAGAGGCGAGGGAGCAGCCGGTGCCGTCGGTCCCGGAGGGCGCGACGAAGGCGGCGCGCGCCACGTCGCCGTCGATGCCGTCGCAGTTGCGATCGAGGAAAGCAGCGTCGGGGTCGTCGGCCGCGGCGGGGTGAATCGCGGGGTCGCTGTCGTTGCAGTCGCCGGCGCAGGTCGTCCAGGTGTCGTTGTCCAGATCGAAGCCCTCGTCGACGGCGCTGTCGCAGTCGTCGTCGATGGCGTTGCAGAGCTCGTCGGCCGCGGGGTTCACGGCAGCGGCCACGTCGTCGCAGTCGCTTCCCGGCGCGATGCCACCGGGCGGGGCGTCGCCGCCGAAGTCGTCGGTGTCGAAGTCGAGCATGCAGGCGGTGGGCGAGTCGAGGGGCGCCGCGCCGGGAAAGGTCGCGGCGGAGGCGTCGTCGCAGTCGTCGGCGTTGGCGACATGGTCGGCGGGAGCGGCGCAGCTTTCGGTTGGCGCCGCGGGATCGCCGAAACTGTCGCCATCGGAATCGAGGTACCAGGTCGAAGTCGAGGGCGGCACGGTCGCCGACCAGGCGCACAGCGTAGCGCTCTCGAAACCGTCTGCGAACACCGGTATCGAGCCTTCGGGAGAGCGCGTCGCGGTGGCGGGGGCGATCGCGAGACCGCTGGCGAAAAGCACCTGGAGCGCGAGGTTGCGCCGGGCCGGGGGAAAAGGGTCACGCTGGAAGCGCCGGCAGGCACCGGGATCGGCGACGATCATCTCGATTCCTCCACGAATGCGCACGGCCGCCGTCCGCGGACAGCAGACGGTGTGCGGGCTCGGGTCGAATCCCTCGATTCGTGGGCGCAGTCTACGAATCTGGGCAGAAATGTCGAATGGCCGGGAAAGCGGCCCGCGGGCGTGGAACGCTCCGTAGTCCGGGGGGGGCGGGCGAGGTTAGGATCGGTCGCGTCGTGAGTGAAAAAGTGCGGCTCGGCCATGCCTTGGGACGTTTCGAGTTCGATGCGCGCGAGAAGCGGCTCTTCCTCGAGGGGCGGGCGGTTCCTCTGCCCTTGCGCGAGCTCGAGCTCCTCGCCCTGTTCATCGCACATCCAGCAGAGTGGATCGAGGACTCGAAGCTCGAGCGCGAGCTCTGGCCGAAGGCTATGCCGCCGACCGGTGAGCTCGACCGGTTGCTGCGCGACCTCACCGCGGCGCTCGACGAGGGCGCAGATGGCGTCGCCACGATCCAGTCGCTGAAGGGGCGCGGTCGCAGACTGCTCATTCCGGTGCGGGCGATCGGGGAATCCGGCGCCGCGGGCTCGGGCGCTGCGAGTGGAGCCCGCGCAGCCCCCAGAGCCGCCGGATCGAGCGGACCGGTGGCCGCGCCGGCGGCGGGCGGTGGCGAAACGCCGGTGAGCCCGCCGCGGCCGGCGGTGCCGGGGCGCCGCAGCGCGCACCGCACCCTGATCGCGCCGCGACACCTGGCCGTCGGATTGCTCGCAGGGCTCGCGCTGGTCGTCGTGGTGGCGGCGTTCTACTGGGCTGTGCGCGCGGTCTCGGGGGGCTCCGCCCAGAGGGCTGCAGGTTCGGCGGCCCAGGCCAGTGCGGCACAGTTGCGCTCCGCAGCGGCGGCCGAGATGGCGAAGGGGGTCGCTGCCGCCGCCGGCTACGACCTCGCCTCACGCCGCGCCGCGATCACTCATTTCGAGGCCGCCCTGCAGCTCGACCCGGGTCCGCGCAACCAGGCGGCCGCGCACGGCGCGCTCGCCAATGTTCTCGTGCTCGAAGGGGAGATGGAACGCGCCCGCCGCGAGGCGCAGGCCGCGCTGGCGTCGAGTATCGCTCTCGGCTACGAGGCGAAGCTCGCGGAGCCGCTGGCGGCGCTCGCGTTCACGCAGCTCTTCGCTGGCCGCGATGCCGTCGCCGCGCGCACCTCCGCCGAACGGGTGCTCGCTCTCGACGCGTTGCACGTCGGCGGACGCAGGGCGCTCGTCTGGGCGCACGTCGTCGAGGGTCGCTTCGCCGCGGCGCTCGCGGAGCTCGAGCCGCTGCGTCCGCCGGGCTCCTTCGATCCCGAGGTCGCGACCGACGAGGGCTGGATCCTCTACTTCTCGGGGCGCTCCATCGAGGCGCGAGGGCTGCTCACCGCGGTCGTCCGGCAGGAGCCGCTTTTCCGCCGGGCGCACGCCGCGCTCGCCGCCATGCACCTCTCCGAGCGGCGCCTGGCTGCGGCGGCCGTCGAGCTCGAACTGCTCGACATCCTGGAGGCCGGCGCGACCCGGGACGACGAGCGTGTGCGCCTGCTCGCCAACGGCGACTGGATGATGCCCGATGCCAGCGAGGCGGCACGCCTGCTCGAGGAGCGCGCCGCCGCTCCTGACCGCCTGCCGGGAGCGACAGTCGGTGCGGCAACCGGCGCAGCGCGGATCTACGCTCAGTTCGGCGAGAGCGAGCTGGCGATGGCGGCGCTCGAACGGGCCCTGGGCCGGCGCGAAAGCGACTCCGTCCTCGCCCGGATCGACCCTGCGTTCGCCCCGCTGCGCGCCTCGAGCGCTTTCCGGAGAATGCTCGACGCCGCCGGCGTCCCGGCGCTCGTCCCGGTGAAACCCGCCTCCTAGGGAAATTGGGCGAAATTGGGGACAGTCCCCAATTTTCCTAAACCTCGATCGCGCAATGATTTGCAGAAATTGGGGACTGTCCCCAATTCTTTTTGGGGACTACCGCGGCGGGGCGAGTTGGGCGCGGAAGAAGTCGCGGATCTCCTCATTGACCTCGCGGGTGGTGAAGTGGCCGACGTCCTTGAAGGTGCGGAAGGTCGCAGCGGCGCCGGCTTCGCGGTAGATCCGCTGGCAAAGCTCCCAACGATCGGGTTGCATCTTGGCGCCGATCACGGCATCGACGATCGCCTTCTCGGCGGCTGAGTAGCCGTCGTCGAACTGTACGGCGTCGTTGTCGTCGAGCGCCCCCATGTAGAGGAACTGCGGCACGTTGCGCCAGGTGGCGGCGTCGAAGGCGCGGCCGCTCGCAGGCGCGAGGTCGGCGACGCCGAGCGGGTAGGGCAGGGCTCTTCCGCCCAGCGACTCGACCGGCAGGATGAGGATCCCGTTGAGCCCGCCGGCGGCCACGGCCTGAACGTGCTCGGGATGCATCGCGGTGAAACGGTTGGCGAACGAGCCGGAGGCGGAGAAGCCGGTCATCAGTACCTTCTCGGCGACCGGCCGGCCCTGGCTCGCGAGCCGGCCGCGCGCGTCCGAGATCATCGCGAGGAGCTGCAGGTCGAGCCGGCGCATCGGTCCATCCTCGATCGCGAGCGTGTCGCGATCGAGCTGGTGGGTATACAGCTCCCATTGCGTCTCCGGCCGGGGGAAGACCGGTATGAGCAGCGGCACGCCGAGCTCGCGTGCCAGGTAGCCGCCGATCGCGGTCCTGGCGAGCTCGCGCGCGGCCGCGAGGTGAACGGCGAGATCGTCGGAGAGCCTGCCGCTATTGTTCGGCTCGACGAGGAGGAAGCCGGCTGCCGGCGCCGCTCCGCGCGCGGCATCTGCGGCACCCATCTCCGCCGCGCCGGCCGCTGACGTTGCGGCAGGGAGCGGCTCCACCAGGAGGTACGGGTAGTGGAAACCGCCCTCCGGCGCGGCTGCGATCAGGGTGGTGGTGGCCGTGGCTCGCGGGGGCCCGGGTGCTGCGGCGGGCGTCGTGGCCCCGGAAGGGGCCGCAGGGACGGGAGCCGGCGGCGGGGCTTCGGGAGCGTCTTGCGCTGGCGCCCCAGCGGCGAGCAGGAGGAACAGAGCGAATCCGGGCCGGTGCAGGATCGAGTGGTGCATGCAAAGTCCTCGTCTCTCCGGGCGACTCGGCTGGTTCCCGGACGCCCCGGTTTGCTTCGAAGGTCTCTCTACGAAGTCGCCTGTGGCGAAGTTTCCTTCGCCAGCGTCGCTTTGGCCGGGTGGATCCTGGTGCGCGCGCGCTCACGGCGCCAGTCCCTGGCCGGACACCGGAGCGCGCGGAGCCAAGGCTTCCTGTCCCGGGCTGGACGCTGAGGCGCCGGCAGGGTAGGGTCGCGGATCTTCGTGAAGGAGCACCAGGATGGCGGACGGATCGCGGGCAAGGCAGAGTCGGGGCGGAAGCTGGGCGGGCCTGGCGCGGATCGTGCTGCTCGTCGTCCTTGCCGGATCGGCACCGGCGGCCTTCGGCGCGACCGTCGTGCTCGAGCCGGTGCGCGACAACACCCTGTACGAGCATCCCACAGGAGCCCTCTCGAACGGTGCCGGCGACTCTCTCTATTGCGGCACGACCAGCGGGAACTGGCGCCGGCGGGCGCTCCTCGCCTTCGACGTCGCCGGCAACGTTCCGGCCGGCGCGCAGATCGCCAGTGCCCGGCTGCAGCTCCGGATGACGCGCACGATTGCCGGGCCCTTCGCGGTCGAGCTCCGGCGGCTGACCGCCGATTGGGGGGAGGGCACTTCCGACGCCGAGGGTTCGGAGGGTGACGGCGCCGCCGCGACGCTCGGCGATGCGACGTGGATCCACTCCTTCTGGGCGACCACGACCTGGGCCACCGTCGGGGGCGATTTCGCTGCCACGCCGAGCGCCACCCAGACCGTCGATGACATCGCCACCTACACCTGGGGCCCGACGGCGGAGATGGCGAGCGACGTTCAGGACTGGCTCGAGTCGCCGGCGGCGAACTTCGGGTGGGTCCTCCTCGGGTACGAGTCGGACTTTCCGACGGCGAAGCGCTTCAACAGCCGCGAGAACAATGACACGCCGAACCGGCCGAAGCTCGAGATCGTCTACCTCGTGGCGATCTTTCACGACGGATTCGAGTCGGGCGACGTCGCCGAATGGAGTCTTGTCGAGCCCCCCGGATGAACGCGGTGCTGGGCAGGAGCGACGGACTTCCCGCCCGCCGCTCAGCGCCCGCCGATGGCGATGCCGCCGCCGCTCGAGTCGAGCTCGAGGAGCGGGCCGCCGCCGTTCAGGGTGCCCCGGACTTCGTTGCGGCCGATACGGCCGCGGACGGTGAGCGGCAGGTCGCAGGCGACCGCGCCGCCCGACGAGCTGGCGTCGATCTCGAGGCCGACGGTCGGATCGACCGCTGCGGCAACGCCGCCCCCCGAGGAGGAGAGGTCGCCGCCCCGGCCGTTGCCGGCGGCAAAGGAGACGCTCACTGCACCGCCGGAGCTCTCGGCGACGACCCGGCCATGCGCTTCGCGGAGCTCGACACCGCCGCCGCTGCTCGAGGCCTCGATATCGCCGGCGATGTTCGTGCCGTCGATCGACCCGCCGCTGCTCGATAGCCGCACGGCGCCGCCGAGATTCCTGACCTTCACGCTGCCGCCGGAGCTCTCGGCCGTGACCTTGCCGTCGAGATCCGCGATGTCGATGCCGCCGCCGGAGCTCTCGATCTCGGCGGAGACGCCTTTCGGCAGGGTGACCTGGACCTCGGTGCGGCCGCTGCCGCCGCCGAACCACCCCGCCGGACCGCGCGACTTCTTCTCGATGACGACCTCGATCCGGTCGGGGCGCGGCGTCGCGAAACGCACGTCGTAGAGCTCGGCGAAATCGTCGCGATTCGAGGTGACCAGAATCTGGGCCTCCGCCACGTCGCCGCCCCGGACCTCGACGCCGCCCGCCTCCGAGGACAGCGCGAAGCTCCCTCCTGCGGCGAGCGGCAGGCGCTTCTCGAGGCGGAACGGCGCGGCTGCGGCGCCAGCCGCGAACGTCAGGGTGCAAAGGACGGCGAGGGTCAGGCCGAGTGCTGCCGGTGCGAACGGTTGCGAGCGCATAGTGAGCTCCTCCTGCGAGATACAACGGATTGCGCTGCCCCTGGGTTTCGTCGCCGGTCCGGATTCGGCCGGAGCGGATCGCGCATCGGGCCGGCCCCTTGGAGGCGGCGCGACGCAGGCGGCAGGCGGGACATTCCGCCGCGATCTGCGTATTCTCTTCCAGGGAGGTGCGCGTGACCGCTGATCGACAGGAACGGGCCACCGACCTCGGGGCGGCCCGGGACGCCGCCGGCGAGGCCGGGACGGACGAACGGCGGAGCTTGAGCGCCGAGGAGCGCTGTGCCCTGCTGCTCGAGATCGCGCGCCGCAGCCGCGGCACGCTCGACCTCGGCCAGATCTTCGACCGCCTCCTGGACGCGGTGAGCACGGTCGTCGAGTTCGACGCCGCCGGGATCTTCGCGCTCAACGAGGTCCTGGCAGCCCCGGGAGAGCCGGTGGTCGGCAAGATCGCCGCGGTGGCGCGGCGTGGTTACGAAGAGCGGCCGGCGGCGGACGACCGGATGCTCTCCGCCGGAGAGGGGTTGATCGGGCGGGCGATCCGCACCGGCCGGAGCGTTCTGGCGCGCGACGTCCGGAGCGAACCGCTCTACGTCGTCGGGCGCCCCGAGACCCTCTCGGAGGTCGTCGTGCCGATTCTCTTCGAGGGCCGTGGCATCGCCGCGCTCGACGTCGAGAGTGACCGTCTGTCGGCCTACGACGCCGCCGATCTCGAGCGACTCGAATTTTTCGCCGAGGCGGCGGGAATGGCGATCGAAAAGGCGATGCTGCACCGGCGCCTGGTCGAGCTGGAACAGGTCGACGCGCAGGTCCGCCTGGCCCGCGAGGTCCAGCTCGGCCTCCTGCCGCGTGCGGCACCCGAGGTTCCGGGTTGGGAGATCGCCGGGCTCTGCCGGCCGAGTCTCGAGCTGGGCGGCGACCTCTACGATCATTTTCCGCTGGCTCCGCTACCGCCGCGCAGGGCGCTCGAGCCTGACGGGCCGGAGACTCGCCTCGGCGCCGGGCGCCACGGGCTGGTGATCGGCGATGTCGCCGGCAAGGGTGTTCCGGCGGCGCTCATCATGGCGACCTTCCGCGCTCTGATGCGCGCCCGGCGCGGGACCGGTGCGGGGTCGGGGCCGGCGGCGACCGTCGCCGCAGTGAGCCGGTTGCTGCGCGAGTCGACGGCGACACGGGCGTTCGTCACCTGCTGCTACGCGGTGCTCGACGCGGGGAGCGGCGAGATCGTCTACGCGAGCTGCGGGCATCCACCCGCGCTGCTGGTTCGCGGCGCGGGGAAGGTCGAGAGGGTCGAGGAGCTCGGCAACTGTGGTCCCGCGCTCGGCGCTTTCGAACAAGAGCAGTTTGTCGAGCGCCGTGTCCGGCTCGATCCTGGCGACTGCCTCCTGCTCTACACCGACGGCCTGACCGAAGCGCTCGACCCGGCCGGCGAGGCGTTCGGAGGCGAGCGCGTCCGGGAGGCGTTCGCCGATCTCGCCGGCCGCGACGACATCACCGCGGTGCGCATCGCCGACGAGCTCGTCCGCCGCGTCGTCGACCACGTCGCTTCCGACCATCTGGCCGACGACCTCACGCTCGTCGTCGTCCGCCGTCTGGCGTAGGGACACATTGCAGGGACACGATGACGGACCACGATGGTCGGAGCGGGTTAGGAGGCTCGGGTCGCTCCCGGCAGCGGTTTCCGGCCGGGTGCCTGCTGCAGCCGCTCGGGCAGGGCCGCCAGGACCTCCGGATCGAGCCCGAGAGCCCAGTGGCATGAGGCCGCCTCGAGATTCTCGACCTCCGGCGTGAAGTCGTCGACGGCGGCCTGCCAGGCGACGATGCCGTCGCGGCGGCTCCAGATCGCGGTCACCGGGACGCGGATCGGTGTCCGGTTGGCCGCAGCGACGAGACGGTCGATCTCGTCCAGATCCCATCCCTGAATGCGATAGAAGCCGCCGATGGCGGTATGGCGGAGGCCTCCGACCACCGGGCTGCCGAGCGTGACGACCTGTCGCACGAGGTCGGGCCGCAGCCGTGCGAGCTCACGCGCCAGAAGACCGCCCAGACTCCAGCCGATGAGCGCGACGGGTGCCCCGGTCTCGACGACGAGCGCCTCCAGCCTCGGCAGGAGGCGCGCCAGGGTCGCCTCGGCGTCGGGCGGATTCCTGCCGAGTCCCCAGCCCCGGGCGTCGAAGCCCTGGCGCCGGAGGTAGCGACGGAGCGAGCGCGTCGACCAGTCCCCGACGCCCATGCCGGGAAGGACCCAGACCGTCTCGCCCGCGCCGCGGGGCGCCCCGGCCATCTCCTTTCGCAGCGGCGCACGGCGACGGCGCACGAAGAGCTCCCGAAGGAGGGAGAGCTGCAGCAGCGCGGCGACGCTCAGCGACGGGGGCTGCGCCGGGAGCGCTGGAGCCGGAGCGCCGGCGGGCCAGGGGACGAGGGGCATTCCCTCAAGGGTAGCAGGGGAGTGGGGAACGGCTGTTCACGTGTCCCGGCAACGTGTCCTTTTTGTGTGTCCCTTTTGTGTGTCCCGGGGCTAGCTGGGGGCGGCGGACATCGCGGCGGGCATCGGCAGGGCGACGACCTCGCCGCGGGCCGTCTGCAGCTCGCCGGCCCAGACGGTGACTGCGACGACGATCTTCCGTCGTCCGGTCTCGCTAACCCGGGCGCGCACGACGAGCTCCGGGCCGAGCGGCGTGGGGGCCAGGTAGTCGACGTGCAGCCCCGCCGTGACGTAGCGCGGCGTCTCGGCATCTCCGGGCTCGCGGCCGGCGAGGCGCTCGACATGAGCGGCAGCGGTCGCCATGGCGTGGCAGTCGACGAGCGACGCGATCAATCCGCCGTAGACGAAGCCGGGCAGCGACATGTGCTGCGGCCGAGGGGTGAATTGCGCGACGACCTCATCGCCTTCCCACCTGCTCTGCAGATGGAGCCCGTGCGCATTGAGCCGGCCGCAGCCGTAGCAGTGCGCGGAGTCGTCGGGGTAGAAGTCCTGGATGAACGGTCGCTCGGGATTCGACATGCGCGGCTCCTTTCGAAGGGACGGGATCGGCGGCATTCTCTCAAGGTCGGGCGCTCGAGGCGTTGCCGATGTTCTTCCAGCTCCCCGCCGCGCTCGCATAGAGCTCGATCCAGCTGAACCCGTAGGCGATCGGTTCGGCGGAGCCGTCCGCAAGCTTCGATACCCGGCTCTCTCCGGCGGCTTCGATCTGGCAGGCGAGCCAGCCGAGCGAGCCGTCGGCGGAGACTGCCACGACGGGCACCACGACATCCTCGTAGCGTGTGAAGCGGATGCTCTCGAGGTACGGCCCGAGACGGGCGGCGAGCTCGTCGCGCGAGCTCTCTCTCAAGCTGCCGCGCCCGGAGATCGTGCTCTGTCCGGCGGCGTCCCCGAGGAGAATCCGGACGTCGCTCTGTCGGTGCGCCTGGAGTGTCCGCTCATGCGCCGACGCGAGGTCGGCGAGATCTCCGAGGCGGGCGAAGAGCTCCTCGGGGGCGTCGGCCGGCGGCAGCGCGCTCCCGGGTGCGAGGCGGAACGCCAGCACCGCCGTGTAGCGATAGGCGTGGCGCTCGCCGGCGTGGAGAAAATCGACCGCGAACGGCAGCTGCGCGCCGAGGACAGCCCGCCAATCGTCGAGCTCTATGGTGGTGGTGCCGCCACCGAGCGCCGCGGGCAGCTCGAGCACAATCGTCGAGGGGCGCTCGGAGCCTGCGGCGCGGCAGATCGTCACCGGGAGAGCGTCGGGCCCGCGGAGCGCCAGACAACCGGGCTCCACCGCCCGCGCATCGGGGCGGAAGCGCTGCTCGAGATCGAGCAACATGCGGTGCACCTCGTGACCGCGCACGAAGCTCGTCATCGCCGCGTCGGCCGCCTGCATCCGGTTGTCCTTGTGCACATAGGGCGTACCGGCGGCGAGCAGGATGTCGGTGTCGCCGGACGACATCGCGAGGCGGAAGCGGGCGGTACCGTCGGCGAGCGAGACGATCTCGCTCACGAACGCGCCGCGCGGGCCGGTGGCATCGGCCCGCGCCGCGATGCCCGTCATGGCGCGCCGCGCCTCCGCGGGGCCGATCGCGTCGGCCAGATTCTGGAGCTCCGAACCCGCGAGAAGCTCGGCGTGGAGCGTGGATCCGAAAAGGAGCAGAGGGCAGAGGAGCCAACCGAAGACGACCCGGCGCCGCGCGGAGGTGGACATGAAAGCTACCTACGCGCGGAGCGCCTCCGGGTTTGCGAACGCCGGTCCTTTCCTGCCCCTTCTAGGGCGCCGCGCGGCTCCAGCGGGTCGTGGCGCCGCACTCGACTCCGTCGGCGAAGAGGCCGCCGTCGTCGTGGATCGTGAGCGTCACGGTGGCGAGGTTCGACTCGCGTTTGCCGTCCCAGGCGGCGAAGGTGAAGGTGTCGGCACCGTCGAAACCGGCGTCGGGATAGAGCAGCGCCTGGAACCCGGCGATCGCCACCGAGCCGTGCGCCGGCTGATCGACGATGCGCAGCTCGAGCAGATCGCCGTCCGGATCGGAGGCCGCGAGCGCGATGCGCATCGGGATCGCCGCCGAGGCGGTCGCCGCGCGCGACGTCGCGACCGGCGCCTGGTCGGTCGTCGGATCTTCGCTGTCCGGGCCGTTGTGGCAGGCGTAGCAGCCGATCTTGGCGCCGCGGAAGAAGCTCCTGGCCCCCCAGTCCGTCGTCGCGATCCAGGCGCGTTGCGAGGCCGAGAGCACCGTGCCGCGCTCGTCGGAGCCGTGGCAATCGCTGCACGCGGCGGTGCCGTTCGTGTCCGCGTACGAGGCGTGATCTTCGACCCAGATCTGCCCGAGCGGGTGGAGGCCGTGCGGCCCGGCGAGGCCGGGGCTCACCGACGCGTGGCAGGCGAGGCACTCGGTGAGCATGCCGACATGACCCTGAATCTGGAGGCTCTGCACGTTGTCGTTCGCGTGGCTCGACGGAAAGATGGCGTGCGTCGAACCGTGGCAGGCCTCGCAGGCGAATCCGCCGTGTCCGAACGAGAAGCGGTAGAGATCGAAGCCCGGGGCCGGAACGTCCGCCTGGGTGGCGAAGATCGGATCGACCGCCTCGCGCGGCAGCCCGGCAGCCGTGAACACGGTCGTGAAGCGGATCTCACCGGCGTTCGCGACCGCGGTACCCGTATGGCAGTTCTGGCAGGTCGGCTGGTCGAGCCAGCCGGTCCGCGTCGCGGCGCCCACCGCCGCCATGGTGCCGTGGCAGTCCTGGCACTGCATCGACGGCAGGCCGTCGGCGCCGATCGCCTTGCCCATCGCGCCGCGCAGGCAGCGCGTCGTCGATCCGGGATGACAGCGATAGCAGGCGCCGCGCAGGCTCGATGTGCCGAGCGTGAGGCCGGAGACGGGATCCTCGACAGCGCCGTGCAGTGAATGCACGGCACCGGTGAGCGGCGTGAGGCCGGGGAGGCCGCTGCCGGGGAGGGCGTTCGACGGATGGCAGGCCGCGCAGAGGAGGGCGCGGCCACCGGCGACGGTGGCCTCGAGGCCGGCGGAGCTGAAGCCGTTCTGCGCCAGCGCATCCACGAACAGGGGGTTGGCGAGCTGCTCCTGATCATGGAGCCGAAGAATGTTGCGCCTGTAGTCGTGCTGCGGGTCGGGGTCGGTGACCCACCCGGCGGTCGGGCGCGCGGCGTCGCCCGAACCCGAGGCGTGGCAGGCCGAGCAGTCCATCTCGTCGGAGACCGGCAGGACGAGGCGCGTCTCGGCGAGGACTGCGGCGCCGTCCCGCGCCACGATGCGCATCATCGGGTAGGCGTTCCCGGCCTGCGCATCGTCGATCGGCGTGATCGGGATGCCTTCGGCGCTCCACCAGTGGGCAGCGCCGGTCCAGGTCATCGGCTGCGGCGTGTTCGCCGCGCCGGGCATGTCGTGCCCGGCCAGGCCCTTGTCCTCGGGGAGCGTAACGCCGAAGAGGTCGGCGACATGGTCCCAGAAGTTCGTCTTGCCGATCGAGGTGCGATTGATCGAGCCGGTCGAATCGGCGACCGCTTCGTAGGTCAGGGTGAGGCCCCCGGGCGCCGTGACGAGCGCCCCCGACGGATCGATGAGCTGGGCGTGGATCGAGTTGAACGGCGGCAGGATCGCGAAGGTGGAGAAGTCGGCGTCGAGACAGTGCATGCCGAGGTCGTTCCAGGCGACCAGACGCCAGCCGGCTTCGGGAGCTGCAGGGAGGTCAGGGGTGCCCGCACAGAGGCCGGGAACACCGAGCAGGACGGTCAGGGCGAGCGTCGCGAGGCGACCGAGGCGGGCAGAGATCCCGGTGGCGCGGGGCCAGCGGCGTTGGGAGAGAGCATCGTGTCGTGGAGTACTCATGCCACTCCACTAGCAGCGCCTCCGTGCCCTGGGAAGAGCCGAACGGGTAGGCTCTCCTGCCCGTTGGGGCGGGTCGCCGCGCGCGCCCCGCACGACGCCTCCCAGAGGCCTTGGCGCCGGTTCCGTCGGCGCCACGTTCAGGCTGACGACGAAGCGTCCGGCGACCTATCGTGGCACTCAGTGCGGGGGCCGCCGCGCAGGAGGCGGAGGAGAGTCCGGATTCGGCCCCGCGGGCCTTCAGGGCAGGGCGCTCGACCAGGCGCTCGTGTCGCCGCTCGCGAAACCGTCGACGAAGAGGACGAACGGCAGCTCCTCGGCGCCGGCCTCGAAGGCGCCGATGTCGCAACCGTCGGCGGAGTCGGGGACGACGGGCTCGTTCACCGGGCGGCGCTGATTCGCGAGGTCGCCGTAGCCGCGCTGGTCCCTCAGCGCGTCCGGGCATTCGCCGCGGTCGACGAGGAGGCTGCCGGGCGAGGGCGCATGCGTCTTCGTGCGGCCGCCGTTGTCGGCCAGCGCGGCAAGTCCGGCGATCACCGGCGCGGCACGGCTGCCGACCCAGTCGTCGTTGGCGTTCGGCGTGCCGAGCGGAAAAAGCGCGTCGGCGCCATTGCGGACGCCGATCAGGTTGAAACCGTCGGAGAGGATCGCCGAGTTGTCGCCGACCTTCAAGTCGCTCGCGAGCGAGGCGCCGATGTTGCCCGCGATCACGCTGTTGTGCAGCTCCACGATCGAAGGATAGAGCTCGCTGGCGAAGGCGTAGATCCCCCCGCCTACTTCGCCGCCGTCGTTCTCGTTGATGTCGGACGAGTTCAGTGTGACGGTCGAGCTCGCGACCCGGACCGTGCCGTAGATCACCACCAGGCCGCCGCCCGTCGCCCGAGTCGAGTTCCCGCTCAGCGTCGAGCGCCGGATCTCGCCGTTCGCCCAGGCGATCGCGACGCCGCCTCCGGAGGCTTCGGCCGGCACCGAGTTGTCGGAGATCGTCGAGTCCTCGATCAGCACCGTCGCCGTCGGAACGTCGCCCTCGCCGGCGAACGCCGGGATTCCCAAACCAATCAGGTAGATGCCACCGGCCCCCTGCGTCGCCGTGTTGTTCTCGATGACGCTGCGCTGAATCGTCAACGCCTCTGCGTTGTCGCCGAAGATGGCGCCACCGGCGGCCGGAGTCTCGCAACCGGTGACGCGGCTGTCGACGAGCTCGAGGCGGTCGGCGCGCTGGATCGAGATGCAGCCGCCGCCGGCAGCGTTCAGGCCGTTGCGGATCGTCAGGCGCTCGATGCGCAGCGTCTTGCCGTTGGGGGCCCCATTCATCACCAGCATGCGGTGGTCGCCGCCGTTCAGGTTGAGTGTGCCCGAGGCCGGCCCGGCGAGTGTCAGGTTGCGCGTGATGTCCGGCAGGTCGGAGGTGAGGGCGATCGTGCCGGTGAGCTCGAGCGTCACCAGGTCGTGGTCCTCGCCGGCGGAACAGCCGAGGAAGGGCAGATCGTCGTTGGCCGCCTGGATCGCTTCGCGCAGGGAGCAGAGGCCGTCGGCCGCCTCGTTGTCGGCGAGAGTGTCGACGGCGATCGTCGCTGCCGCGAGCGGCGCCGCGACGCCGGGAACGAGCGACGCCAGCAGGGTCAGGGCGATCGAAGCGAGAGCGGGCGCCGGAATCCGTGACGGGGGCATGGGGATCTCCTTGTTCCAGATGGCGCATTCGGCCTCCGAACCTGGACATCGGTCGCTCCCGCCCCGTCCGCAGGCCCGCGGGTCGCCCCTTCCGGGCCGGACCGGGGCGACCTGGAATCGGGCCCTTCATCCAGACTCAGGCAAAATGCGAAGATCTCAGCAAGGAGAGTCGAACATGGCAGACAAGAAGATCATCGCTGTCGTCGGAGCCACGGGGGCGCAGGGTGGGGGTCTGGTGCGGGCGATTCTGGCGGACCGCGAGGGTGGGTTCGCGGTGCGGGCGATCACCCGCAAGCCGGACTCGGACAAGGGCAGGGCGCTCGCCGCCGCCGGCGCCGAGGTCGTGGCGGGCGACGCCGACGCTCCGGCGACGCTCGCAGCGGCTTTTGCCGGCGCGCACGGCGTTTTCGTGGTGACCAACTTCTGGGAGCACTTCTCGGCCGAACGGGAGCTCGCGCAAGCCTCGGCGATGGCCCGCGCGACCCGCCAGGCGGGTGCGGCGCACGTCGTCTGGTCGACGCTCGAGGACACGCGCAAGTGGATTCCCCTCGCCGACGACCGGGTGCCGACGCTGCACGGCAGGTACAAGGTGGCGCACTTCGACGCCAAGGGCGAGGCCGATGCGATCTTCGCCGCCGAGGCTGCGCCGACGAGCTACCTCATCACCTCGTTCTACTGGGACAACTTCATTCACTTCGGCATGGGGCCGCGGCGGGGCGAGGACGGCAAGCTCGGGCTCGCCTTTGCGCTCGGCGGTGGCCTGTTGCCCGGCATCGCGGCGGCGGACATCGGCGGCTGCGCCTACGGCGTCTTCAAAAAGGGGCCGGGCGCCGCCGGACAGCGCTTCGGCATCTGTGGCGAGGTCCTCTCCGGCGACCAGCTGGCGGCGGGGATGGCGAAGCATCTCGGCGAGCCGGTGACCTTCACCGATTTGCCGTTCGAGGTCTACCGCAACCTCGGCTTTCCGGGCGCCGACGACATGAGCAACATGTTCCAGGTGCAGTCGATCTTCAACCGGGAGTTTCTGGCGAACCGCGACGTGAAATTGTCGCGCGACCTCCATCCCGGCCTGCAGAACTTCGACACCTGGCTGGCTGCGAACATCCAGAAGATCCCGATCGGATAGGGTGAGCGGCGCGGTCGAACGCCGGACGGGAGCGCAAGAGATGATCGAGGTCGGGGATCGGATTCCGGAAGCGACGATTTGGCTGGCGTCGGCGCAGGGCGGCGTCAGGGCCGCGACCGGCGAGTACTTCGCCGGCCGCAAGATCCTGCTCTTCGGCCTGCCGGGGGCCTTCACCCCGACCTGCTCGGAGATCCATCTTCCGGGCTACATTGCGAAAGCCGAAGAGCTTCGCGCGGCGGGGGTGGAAGCCATCGCCTGTCTGGCGGTCAACGACCCCTACGTCATGGCCGCCTGGGGCGAGGCCACGGGGGCGACCGGCAAGGTCGACCTGCTCGCCGACGGCAACGGCGAGCTCGCTGCGGCACTCGGACTCGAAGTCGACCGCTCCGCGGGCGGCATGGGCCAACGCTGCCGCCGTTTCGCGGCGGTGGTCGAGGACGGCGTCTTCCTGATGCTCGCCGTCGAGCCCGCCAGCGGCGTCACCGTCTGCGGCGCCGACCACCTGCTCGAGACGCTGAGCGAGTCCAGCCGGGGCTGATCCGGGTCCGTCCTCCGGGGGGTAGCACTTCGCTCCGGCCCGGTTTTCGTCCGACCCCACCCCGGCAGGCAGGCTCGGTAGCCACCCCGTCGGGGTGTTCCCGGGCGGGGTCCCGGGCGCACCATCCCAAGTGGAGGCAGCGGAGACGTCGTCGCGGTCTCTGTTGCCGGTCGAAGCCTCCAATCGAACAACGCCGCGGAAGGCCTCACGTTCCGGCACCGCGAGTCCCCTTCCCGGCCGGGGAGGTTGTTCATGCGCTCCGTTCGCCTGGTCACCTGTCTGCTGCTCTCTGCCCTGGTCGCCTCGCCGCTCGGCGCGGTGACGCGCCACATGTTCCTCACCTCGGTCACCGGGACGGGGAATCTCTCCACCTGGCCCGACGCAGGGGGCTTCACCGGCCTCGATGCCGCCGATGCCATCTGCCAGGCGCGCGCCACCGCGGCGGGCCTGGCCAACGCCGCTGCCTACCGGGCCTGGATCTCCGACTCGATCGACGATGCCTACTGCCGGATGCACAACCTCGGCGGCAAGCGGGCCACCAACTGCGGTCAGCCGACGCTGCCGGCCGCTGCCGGCCCCTGGTGGCGCACCGATGGCAAGCCGTTCGGCGCCGGATTGCCGGACCTCCTCGCGCCACTCGAGCAGGTGCTCTATCCACCTTCGGTGAACGAGTTCGGCGTCGATCTTGAGGTCGGGGTGGCGTGGACCGCTACGGGCCTGCAAGGGGTCGTGGGCCCGGCAACCTGCGTCGACTGGACCTCAGCGGCCTCGCCGGATCCGGTGTACGACGGATCCCCCTACCTGACGTCCGGAGGCTGGACCTCGAGCGGGAGCGGGAACTGCTCCAGCGCGATCCGTCGCCTCTACTGCTTCGAGACCGGTCCCGGGGATCCCCTGCCGGCTTTTCCGGCCTGGGGGCGCCTGGCCTTCGCGACCTCAGCGGAAGGCACGGGCGACCTCCACTCCTGGCCTACCGCCGCGGGCGCGACGGGGCTTGCAGCCGGCGACGCGATCTGCCGGAACCTCGCCGCGGCAGCCGGCCTGCGCGACTCGACCGCCTTCAAAGCCTGGCTTTCGACCGACAGCACGAACGCGATCGGCCGCTTTCAGCATGACGGGCCCTGGATGCGGCTCGACGGTATCGTGATCGCGCAGAGCCGCCAGGACCTGACCGACGGCGATCTCGAGTCGCCGCTGAACCGGACCGAGACCGGGCTCTATCTGGGCAACGTCGGAATCTGGACGGGCACCCTGGCGAACGGAACGGTCGCCTCGGCGAGCTGTTCCAACTGGAGCTCGATCTCGGGGACGGGCGAACTCGGCACCGGCAACAGTGTCCTCACCGCGTGGACCGCGGGCGGGGGTATGAGCTGCGGCTTCGCGTATGCGTACCTCTACTGCTTGCAGGACCTCCCGCTTGTCTTTCACGATGGCTTCGAAAGCGCCGGCGCACAGGCCTGGACGCTGACGGTGCCGTAGGCGGATAACAGAGCGCGCAAGGCGCCAGGCCCGTGCGGCCCGCGTCGGCCGCTAGGGGCGGCGGACGCGGCGGGCGCGGCGAACCCTCAACGCGACTGCAGGGTCGCGATACCCGTGTCGATGTAGCGCGACTGTGCCAGCGCGCCGGTGATGTAAGTGTCGTATGAAGCGATGCCGCGCAGATGGCGCTGCAGAATGGCGACAGTATAGGCCTTGGCGAGGCCGTTGACGGTCGCATTGGCCGTCGTCGGCGTCCGGCAGAAGGAGCAGGTAAAGCCGCAGTTCGCGAGGTCGTCGAGGAAGCTCATGTGCCCTGCGCCGAGCACGGTGACCTCGACACTGGGAGGGGGCGTGCCGGCATAGAAGGTGGTGTAGTTGTCGGCGGCCGGGGCGCAGGCCTGCCCAAACTCTGAGGTCGCGTCGAGTGTCTCGCCGACGAAGAGAGTCGGAATCGCCAGGCTGCTCATGAGCGAGCTGACGTCGGGGCAGTTCTGCAAGGTGCAGCCAGCCGGCACACCGTCCACCGGATCGAGCGTGACGACGACATCGACCTGGGGATCCAGGGTCGCAGCGAGGAGGCCGAGCTTCCCGCCGACAGAGTGTCCGACGAGCGCGGTGCGCGTCAGGTCGACCAGGCCGGAGATCGAGGGAGCGGTCGCCGCCCAGGTAAAGACACCGCGCAGATTCTGTGCGGCGACGAGATGGTTGGGCGCGCCGAGCGGGGAGGGGTAGTCGGCGTTGAGCGCCACGTACCCGAACGAGGCGAGCCGGCTGGCGTAGCCGTCGTATTGGGCAATCGGCAGTTGGTTCCCGTGTGCCAGCACCACGACCGGCCAGGGGCCTGCATCGGGTCCGGCGGTCGGTCGCCAGACCTTGACGTCGAAGGTGTTGCCGGTGGCGGCGACGGTCACCGACTCGATGAATGGAGAACCGACCGTGTAGGGGCCCGGCAGATCAGGGTCGAGCGCGATGGTCGGAACGACGGCGCTCCACGCGTAGAGGTCGCCGCTCTCGAAGTCGTCGGAGAAGACAGGAATCTGCGCCAGCACGACGTGCAGGGGAAGAACGAAACCGGCGACGGCGACCATCTTCGTGCGGGTCCACCGAACATGGAACGGCATCTTGGCACCTCTGAGAAGGAAGGCCGGGCTCGATTTCAGCGCAGCATACTCCCTCCGCAGCGTGGCCGTCCGCCGGCGGCGCCGCTTTAGTTCCAGTCGCCCCCGCCGCAGCCGCCACCGCCCATTCCGCATTGCCCGCCGCCACAGCCGCCGAAGCTCGGGGCGGGCGTGGAGCTCGCTCCGGAGCCGCTATTCGCGACAGCGAAGGTCGAGAGCTGGCGCTCGACGTGCTGGGCGCCGCAGGTGGGGCAGACGGTCTCGGCAGCAGAGGTCCCCAGGTGCTGGATGATCTCGAAGCGTTCCTGGCAATCGGGACAGCGGTATTCGTAGAGCGGCATCGGCAGTCCTCCCGCAGTGAATTGTAGCGCCCGGGGCTAGCTGCTGTGCGCTCGGGCGTCAGGGAACGGTCAACGACCAGCGACCGCTGGCGTTCCATTCGAAACCGTCGCGAAAGAGCGCGTCGAAGAGCTG